>DAOVLC010000138.1 GCA_030631455.1 Candidatus Zixiibacteriota bacterium | reverse complement strand
TGGCTTGGGCTTGAATTTGAGATGACTGCCGTGCTCGAGCGGATGCGTGATGATGTGCGTACGGTGGCGTTAGCCGAGCGGCTTGATTCGACAATGCTCATTAAGACCGAGGGACAAAATGGCACCTACGATCCTCATGTTTGGTTTGATGTTCGGCTGTGGATGACAGCCGTAGAACAGGTCCGGAACGTTTTGGGGGAAATGGATCCAGAGCATGCGGAAGTGTTCTTCGGTGATGCGGAAGTGTACATGGATCAACTTGCGGAGCTTCATGACTTCGTATACAGCGAGGCGAATATCCTTCCAGCCGAGCGGAGAGTGCTAATCACGGCACATCGTGCCTTCAACTACTTCGGCAGAGCTTATGGCTTCGATGTGCGAGCCTTACAGGGGATCAACACTGGAGTGGGAGAGCCGGACATCGAAAATATAGTCAGGATCATCACGACATATAAAGTACCGGTCGTGTTCGCAGAGAAGTCTGTGCCTCGGGAAAGCATGGAAGCTGTGAAGGCCGCAGTTGCCAAACAAGGATATGAGATAGAAATCGGCGAACTCTATTCGGATGCAACAGGCGATCCCAGGATGCCACAAGGTACATATATCGGCATGGTCCAGCATAATATCCAGACGATTGTGATGGCGCTTAGTGGTGAAAGGCAGATGATTGTGCCCTGAACCCCGGATGCTTTGGGCTTTCTATAGAGGTCGTCTCTTGTTTTTCCGATTGTTGATTTTATGCCTGCAATGAAACACGTTCGACGGGGATGCAAGAGAGCATACAGAGTAAACGCTTGCCTCTGTCATAAGAACCTGCTACATTGTTCTGTCGCCGGCTGGTGATTGTGGACAGTGACAGAGCAAAACACTAATAGGACAACAGTGATTAAATCGGATATTCATGTTGATGATTTGCTTGAGAGATACCCGGAGCTAAATGTCTTTCTGAGTAGGCGCGGAATAATCTGTGTGCAGTGTGGAGAGATATTCTGGGGAACATTGGAGGAACTCATCAAATCAAAAGGGATTGACGTGGACAAGACCGTTGCGGAAATAAACGCTGAGTTGGAGAAGAAGTGAACGCGGTTGGCTCAGTCCACGCTGCAAGGATGTAGCGCTGTGAAGAGTGATAAACGCAGGATTACGCTATCTCTTGTCTTGATCTGCTTAGCGTATCTACTGATACTCTCAGGGACAGCATCGGCTGGATTGATCAGGGGCACTGTCTATGACACAGATACAGGTGAACCTGTCCCGTATGCTACCGTTCACGCCGAGCTGACCGGTCAGTCGATGGCGGCCAATGAGGCGGGTGAATACCGCCTTAAGTTGAAGACTGGGTCGTACCTGTTGAAGTTCAGCCATCTGGCATATCATTCCGAGCGTACGCCAATCGTAATTGACGATTCCGTAACCGTACAGGATGTTTATCTCAAGCGAGCGAGAATAGTAGTGCCGGGCGTGAAAGTATATGCACGAGCATACGGTCCCGGACAAAGGATCATTCTGGATGCAATTGCGAGAAAGGCGGAAATACTCGCCAGAATTCACAGCTATTCGTTCGAGGCTTACGTCAAGATGGTGCTGCGCAAAGAGGGAGCGGACGATTCCAGCAGTATCGTTATGATAACCGAGACACAGCACGAGGTATACTGGGAGCATCCGGACAAGCACAAGGAGGTCGTGACCGCCCAGAGGCAATCAGCGAATCTCGATCATATCGAAGCATACGTCTCAGTCGGTGAAATACTCAACTTCAACAAGAGTCGGCTCGACATTTTCGGACAGGAGGTTGTCTCACCGACTGCCGAGGATGCGCTCGACTACTATAATTACTACCTGCTCGACACCCTGTATGTCGATGGTCATCCCGTGTTTCTTCTTGAAATCGAACCAAAGAGTCAGACTACCGCACTGCTCGCCGGGGAGATCATGATAGCGGATTCCGTTTACGATGTAGTTGGCGTAGATGTCGAGTTTAACGAAGCGTTTGACATTGAGATGTTGGAGGATGTGCGATTCATCCGAAAGAGCGAGCTGTTTGAGGGTGAGTTCTGGATGCCGATCGAGATTCGTTTGGGATGCGATGTCGATATCCCGATTCCGGGCATTCCGAGGCTATTTGTCGATTACGTCGCAGTGCCGCATCAATATCATTTCAATTTCGATCATCCGGAAGGTACGTTTGGGGAGTATGTTTACGAAGTCGCCGAAGAGGCCTTCGATCTTGATTCTTCCTATTGGAATGCGAGCCAACTCGTGCCTCTTACGACAGAAGAGATCGGGGGATACAAGAGGCTCGATTCCATCGCTCATGCTCCAAAGCCACTGTGGGTGAAAGGGCTGACACTCACCGGCGGCGTAATGGCAGTGGCCGTAGGGGAACCCGAGATTTTCCATTTCAACCGGGTTGAGGGGACTTATCTCGGAGCGGCTTTCGAGCTTGATAAACTGATTCCCCTGACTGTATTAAAGGTCGCTTCGGGCTATGCCTTCACCGGTGAGTATTGGCAGCACGATTACGGCTTCACGTCGACTCTCTCGCAGCGTCGCAAGCTTAAGTTTAACTTCGGGTATCACGACAAGATTACACGTCGGCCAACGATCGTCTCAGGTTCGGATGACAATCCTACTGTGTCGGCGGCGCTGGATAAGGTTGATCCGTTTGACTACTACCTTGAAAAGGGATTCGACATTGGCATTGGCACAAAGCTTCTGAACCATGTGCTCCTAACTGGTGGCTACCGTGACCATGATCACTACTCTGTTCCGAAAGCGACTGAGTTCAGCCTGTTCCGAAATTCGAAGAAACACAGGCCGAATCCATCGATCGAGGACGGAAAACTGCGCGCGGTATCGCTGTCTCTCAACTATGATTCTCGCATGCTTATGAAGCTCAAGGGAAAGGAAGTCAAGGAGTGGACCGACAGATACACCGTTCTTGAAGCTGGTTTTGAATATGCCTCTCCTGGTTTCATCGATAATGACTTTGATTACAGGCGATACTACGTTCAGTTGTATCGAAGCCAGCGCACGCTCGGAATTGGCGAGACAAGAATGAGATTCTATGCCGGATCGTCAGATAAGACTCTTCCTCCGCAGAGATGGTTTACGGTCGATTTCGGGCATGGCATCCTGTTCGGTGACATGTCGTTCAAGACTCTCGGCGAATCCAATTTCAGCGGTGATCGGGCTGTGATGGTGTACGTGTTTCACGATTTCGGCCGGTACTTCTTCAGAAAAAGCGGTTTGCCGTTAATCAAGCATATTCCGCTATCCCTTGGTCTCTTCGGCGGTGTCTTTTGGACTGAGTTCAGCTGTGAGAGTTCTCGTCTTGATGGAGTCGCAGCATTGGTTACAGAGGAGGCATATAGAGAAATTGGTTTTCAGATAGGAAGCATCCCACCACTGAGCTTTCAACTGAACTTTACGTGGCAGCTGTCAGATTATTACACCAGGGATTTCACATTCTCCGTTGGGATGGACTTGTTTCAGTTCTGACACGTCAGCCGCCTTCCGAATGGTACTCGGCGTAGGATCTGCCCTTCTCTGTGAGTTCGTAGTAAGTATGATTTCTGTGTTTGATCCATTTGTTGTCGACAATGCCTTTGCGATATCGGATCATCACGGCGGGAACACGCTGAAGAAGCCCCATCTCTCGCAATTTCTTGTGCCGGTCGAATACCTCTTTCCTGTCCATAGTGAGCAGCCTCGCGACCTTGAGTGAGTAGTCTCGTCCGACTTTCTTGTGAAGCTCCAAAATCCTGAAGTCATTTTCTTCGAGCGAATGATACAGATCATCCGGAGCGAACTCTTCGACCACTAGAACGTCTGCCCAATCGAGAGGTACTAACCGCGCCAATTCGACATTCGATAGATTTGAACAATCCGTTTTATGGATCTTTATACGGTCATCATGGCTGTGATACCCGGTGATCGCATCCCCCGGGCGTGGCCTGCAGCAGTTCGCGATAATATACTGCTCTCGAATCCTGATTCGTTCGTCTGAGTTCATTATGTCGGAATATAGTCAAAAAGGCTTGCTCGTTCAAGCTCTTAGCGGTCGGCTGTACGGCCTGTCTAAGCGTGAACAGGGATAACCATCATATCAAGCTCGTCAATCGGCAGGTCACCGGCCAGGAGTATCATATCGCCACCGCCTGCGCCTGTCGGTTTGGCACGGCCGCCATGCTTCTTTGCCCAGGTTTCGAGTTTGTCGTGAATCGGAAGCCTGTGAGTGATGTTTGCGGCGTTCATACATTCCTGCAATGCGGAGCAGAACCGATCGAGGTGAGCGAACAGAATATCTACCGGAGATTGGAACCATACATCAGCAATCTCACGGCTCGACTCTACAAGATTGGAAAGAGGGTCATCTGCACCGGATTCTACATGCGATAACCATGTGTCAAAGTCTCTTACCAAGCGTCTTGTGTCAGCCGGTTGCCCTGTCCATGCCAGATGCAACGGTATGTTGTATTTGGGCTTATGTATTGATGTAGTCGTGCAGGTATCCAGATCCCTTTTGAAGCTGACCGGTTCCCTGTACGCGCAGACTGCTATGTCGGCGCCGCTTCCGATTCCGCCCTGCACCCGGCGATGAACCTTGTCGGCGTAAGTGGCAATCGTCTCACGGTTCTCCGACCAGCCTAACCCGGCTCTCTCAAGCCTCAGGGCGATGATTCCGACAGCTTCCGCCGCAGATGAGCCAAGCCCGAGCTTGACGAGATTGCCGCTAGCGTCTTTGCTGAAGAACTCACTGTGATTGATTAACACTCCCGGTAGGCAGTGCTCTCGCTCGAACTCTTCTGTTTCCTTCAGCGGGAAATCGAGTGCGGCACGGATGACGGGAGACTGCTGATCCGGGTCTGTGCTTTGTGCTTCAGTTATTGTGAGATATCGAGGCACAGGAACGAGTACTGCCGTGCCACCGTGAAGGACGGCATATTCTCCCGACAGCATGACTTTTCCGGGGATTCGAACAGTTCTCATTCGCATTCGACAATCTGTGCGCCGCCGGCAGGTTTGCTTGAGATGGCAGACTGCACGCCCTTGATCTTTTTGAGACTCCGAGCTACAGTATCGAGGTCATCGATCTTGCATAGGAAGATGACATTCGGCCCGGCATCAATGGTGAAATATGTCTCAAGGCCTCCTTCACGGAATTTCTCTGCCGTCTTGATCAGCTCGACTGTTGTCCCATTCCAGTAAACCAGCGACGGTCTTGTCGCAATCATGCAGGCATGCATCGCGAGCGCATTGTCCTCGGAGATTGT
>DAOVLC010000175.1 GCA_030631455.1 Candidatus Zixiibacteriota bacterium | reverse complement strand
GAAACAGTGCGCAATAGTGTAATCAACGGATTGTACCCGCTTTCGCGGGGTCGCCCCTGAATCTGAATCAATATCAGCCCGATGGCTTTATCAAGCGTATTGTTGAATAGGATTCGGTCGATACTAAGAGAGAGAACATCGGAGCGTTACCACAACCTTTGCGAGGGCAGCAGTGTATGAACTCTAAACAGAAGCAATCCGGTACAGAACCGAACGCATATCCCGTTCTGCCATTACACACCACTGTGGTGTTTCCAAGAACTGTTGCGACTTTGCACATAACGAGGAAACAGAGCTTAAACCTCATAATCGAGAACAAGGACAACGACGGAGATATAGTCCTTGTGTTGGCGCATGATGTTTCCTCCGAGGAGGTCAAGAGTCGCGACTTGCACCGAATTGGTGTCCTCGCTCGCATTGTGAAGATACAGGATTCTCTCAAAGACAGCGTCGTCGTGACAGTATCCGCGGAGAAGCGCGTTCGGCTTGTGAGGTTCGTGACCGAGGAGCCATACTGTACCGCGTATGTCGAAGAATTATCCGAGAACTTCGGCAATCCGAATGAGCAGTTCTCAATTACTGAACGGATTGCTGATCTTGTCGGGAGGCTTATGAAAGCCGACGGACGTTATTCGTCGGAGCACTGCAATCTATTCGACCTTTCCCGTGATGAGCCAAATGTATATTGCGATACTGTTGCGAATCAACTCTACATTGCTCTCGAACAGAAGCAGAGAGTATTGTCGGCACTGAGCGTCACCGAGCGCGCCGGAATCCTGTTGGGTATCGTGACGGAGGAGTTACAGAAGCTGGTAATCGAAAGGGAGCTTGAATCAAAAGTCAATCTCTCGATCGAAAAGAATCAGAGAGAAGAGTACCTCAGAAAGCAACTCGCCGAAATCAGACGAGAACTCGGAGACGCTGACCCTGAGGAGAAGCTCATCAAAGAGTATTTCGAGAAGATAGAGACGAAGCCTGATCTGCCGGAGCATGTTCGTGAGCGCGCACTTCTTGAGACTGAAAGACTCAAAATGCTCTCGGTAGCTTCGGCTGAATATGGTTCAACGAAAAGCTATCTCGATTTTCTCTTGAAGCTTCCATGGAACAAGCTCCGGGCCGAGAAGACCAATTTAGCGCAGATGGAGAAAGTGATAACCGGGAGTTATTACGGTCATGAGTCTGTTAAATCTCATATCGTCGAATACCTTGCGATACGGAAGCTGACATCAAATGTCCGTTCACCTGTACTCTGCCTTGCGGGTCCGCCCGGAACAGGAAAGACATCGCTGGCGGAGTTGATCGCCAAAGCGCTGAACCGAGAGTTCATCAATATAAACCTCGCGGGGATAACATCGGCTGAGGAAATCCGCGGTTCAAGCAGGACCTTTCTGGGAGCCGCCCCGGGAAGGATAATGCGAGAATTGGCGAGTATCGAGAGCTGCAACCCCGTTATTCTGCTGGACGATCTCGATAAGCTATCGGAACATCAGAGCGGCTGCTCCTTGCCGCTGCTCTTTGTCGAGATAATCGATCCGAGACAGAACAAGCATTTTGTCGATGACTACCTCGGCCTGCTGTTCGACTTGTCACAAGTACTGTTCATAGCGACGGTCGATTCTCTCGATACGGTTCCGAATACTCTATCGGAGAGGATGGAAGTGGTCGAGTTCACCGGCTATATAGAAGATGAGAAGATTGCTGTTGCTAAGGACTTTCTAATTCCGAAGCTAATTAAGCGACACAGATTGACGCCATCCGACCTAAGATTTTCGCCAAACGCAATACGGAGAATAGTCAGACATTACACACTCGAATCGGGCATTCTGGGACTGAAGCGAGAGATCGAGACCATCTGCCGAAAATGCGTGCGGCAAAAAGCTTCGACGGGCAGGGTCTCCTGGAGAGTTACAGAAAGGACTATCGAGCGGTATCTCGGGACTCCGGTTTTCATTCCGGAAGTGGCCGAGATGCAGCCTGAGGTAGGTGTTGCGACCGGGCTTGCCTGGACCGAATCGGGTGGAGAACTGATGATGGTCGAAGGCCTGCGGATGCGTGGATCGGGAAATGTGATTCCAACCGGTTCACTCGGCGAGGTAATGCGGGAGTCGATACAGGCCGCTCATTCGTACATAAGATCGAAGGCTGATCTTCTCGGTATCGAGCACTCTGATTTTGCCAACTACGATGTACATATACATTTCCCATCAGGCGGGATCCCGAAGGACGGTCCTTCTGCGGGTCTCGCTGTCTGTATTGTCGTAGCTTCGGTCATGTCGAACTGTCCCGTGCGTAATGACATTGCGATGACCGGGGAAGTCTCCCTGAGAGGCAAGGTGCTGCCCGTGTCCGGTGTCCGCGAGAAAATCGCGGCGGCGCATCGTGCCGGTATCTATAGGCTGGTGATTCCGTCAGCTAACGAGAAGGACCTTCGGGCGCTACCCAAACAGCTCCGGGATGATATGGAATTCATCTTCATCGACTATGTCGAGGAGATCTTCGAGCACACTCTGCTGAATTTCGATCCTGACGTGTTGTCGCTTCAGCAGTTGCTTCAGCACGAAATCACGAAGGCAACAAAGAACATCCAGAAGAAAGGCCAACTCGGTCTCGGCCAACCCGCTTCAAAGAGAAAGAGATCGGCCTCTAAGAAACAACGGAAGCGTTAGCGTCGATTTTCTCACCGGCAAAACCATCCATTTTTCGACCGTTTGTCCGCAGAAATCGCTTGACAAACAGCCCGCAAATTCCTAACATGAATTACAACATCTGGGAATTGCATCTCGAACGACATCAGGTATAGCATTAGCGGTTGAACGCAATATTACTTCACTTTGCGGTGTCGTAGCAATACAGCGCAATACTCGTGGGTTACCGCGGTGACGGTACCTGCCTCGGTTCCGCAATGTAAAGGGACATTTGGGAATAACGCGGCCATAGTATCGGTCGCTGGGCTCTGCGTAGTACGTGGAAAAGGTTTGGATGGGCAAGAGCTTTATCATCCGTTTGCTGGAGAACTTCCTGTGTGCGGGAAGCACGGCGCTACTCATTCCGATCGCGTATCTGGATCCCGCGTTGTGGTTCATTTCGCTATTAGCACTCGTTCCATTTCTGTGGCGATGCACGCGAGTAAGCCTTCTGGAGTCTGTTGCTCTGGCAGGTGTTTTGGCTACATCGTACGGTTTTGTTACCGTCCCCGTCGCGTCATGGGCTGCTCCGGCCGCATTTGTGTTCAAGCTCCTCAGTCTCAGTCTCCTTTTCGTCGTCTTAGGGGTTACTGCCAATAGGCTGTCGAAGCGAATCGGCCTGAGGTTTATCCTTCTGACCATTTCCTGGCTGCCACTTCAGTATGCTTTGAGCCGCTGTGCTTATCTGGGCAGTATCCTCGCCTTGTCAGAGACTGATCCGACACTTCTCATTAGAATCGGTTCGCTTTCCGGCGCGCTGCTGATCTCGCTTGCGATAGTAGTCATTAACTGGCTCCTTGTCGTGCTTCTTGAGCATGCCATTCGAGTGCTGTTTTCAGGAAGCATGTTCTGCATAGAGAGTTGCAGGAGACAATATCGTTCTTTCAAAGTTATAGTCCTCGAGAAACGCTGGGACTATCTACCGGAGCCTCGCGGACCGCCGCCCGGTCCCCAGCTCCCGGCATGACTTCAACTCAGGAGTGACTTTTCGACTCGAAGGATGGAAACGGATTACTCTCGTTGACCGGGACGCGTAATCAGGAATCTGAAACCTAGCTACGTCATGCCAATATGATAAGTTCACAGAGCATGACGCGAAAGGAATGTGTTGCAATGAACAAGAAATATCTTTTTCTGCTTGTAATAGCTCTGGTCATGGTGATGGCTTGGAGCACTTCGGCATTCGCTATCGACTGGACTGACAATGAGTATCCGATCAACAACACCGGTCAAACCGTTTACGACGCGGTGAAGATACTCGAGGGGCATGTGCGTATTTTGAATGCTATGACAACTGTTAATAGTCCAGGACATGGAACGTTTGATTTCTACCATGTGTGGTACTTCGGTAATTTCACAGTCATCAAATGGTGGGGCGGACAGGTCCTGCCCGGTCAGAGAGCTAGTCTATGCTTCAAAAGACCCCAGGGACAGAAATCGACAACGATAGCTATCTACTTTACAGATGAGCATCATAATATCGTAAGTGGTCCCGTGCCTGTAGGCACCTTTGGGGTGGTGGCTCAGGAAGGCGATTTCTTGTTGACAATTGACAACGACTGGACCCATTGGGTCGGTGATACAATCCCCCCTGCACCGGGTGATGGCTCCGGTGCTCCTGTGGGTCCGATTGACGTGGGGAATCTCCAGTATGCCGTCGTCGATGAAGAATTTACGATGGCTGAGCTCAACCCTGACCTTCTTATCGATCCAGGTATTACCTGGACCCCACTGGGGTCGTTTCCACTCAACCCCGGAGAATCTGAGGAGTACAACCTCGGGGCGCTACCCTCAGGTAAGTTTGTGGTCGTTGCCGCCGTGATTGAAGGCATGGGAGCAGAGACCGAGCATCTTATGCAGTTCTCTACAACGGACGACATCCCGACTCTCTCCGAGTGGGCGATGATTGTCTTTGCTGTTGTTATTATGGCTTTGATGACTTATGTTGTAGTCAGACGGAGGAGAAGCATCCAGCCGACAACAGCGTAGTTTGAATGGGAAAGAAGAAGAAGCATAAGCGGGAGCGCCGGGACAGGCGCTCCCGTGTTCATAAGATTCGATCATGGGTGAAGGTCAACCGGGAGCTATTCAAAGCATATATCATCTTCATCGTATTCATCCTGATTACG
>DAOVLC010000135.1 GCA_030631455.1 Candidatus Zixiibacteriota bacterium | reverse complement strand
TGGGCATCTGAGTGTTTCCTTCGGGAGATCACGGCGCAGAAAAACCGAGATGCGGATCGTCACTCTTATCGCGCCATCAGTCGAGAAGATCAGGCTCGGCTTCAAACAGAAACTTGTAGTGTACCACCTCAAAAGTGTCGGTAAACCTCAGGATATGTCCGCTCTCATGGCGAGATTGAGGGTCTCCCGTCAATCCATCGAAGGTCTCGCCGACAAAGGCATAGTCTCAATCAAGACACCTCAGAGCAGTTCCGATTTCAATACCTCAGTGCAGGAACTTATGCTCAACCGAGAGCAGATGGACGTTGTGCAGACTGTCTCAAAGTCGATCGGCGATCAGGAGTTCCAAGTGTTCCTGCTCTACGGGGTAACCGGAAGCGGCAAGACTGAGGTCTACGTGAAGTTGATATGGGATGCGCTTGAACTTGGCAAGACGGCACTTCTTCTGCAGCCTGAGATTGCGCTCTCGGAGCAGATATTCTCTAAGCTGGGGTCGAGATTCGGCGATCGTGTTTGCCGACTGCACTCCGGTGTAACGGCTTCGGAAAGGTATCTGATTTTCAAGGGCATGCGCTCCGGCAGGATACGCGTTGTGATCGGACCGAGGTCGGCCTTGTTTTCCCCGTTGCGAGACATCGGAATCGTAATTGTCGACGAAGAGCACGACCAGTCCTACAAACAGGGCGGAAAATCTCCCTTCTATCAGGGGAGGGATGTTGCCGTGATATGGGGCAGGCTCAACAAGTGTCCGGTTGTGCTCGGTAGCGCCACACCATCGGTCGAGAGTTGGGGCAATGTCACGCTCAAGAAGTATCGGCTGCTGAAACTGACTCGACGATGGGATCAGAGAGAGATGCCCTCTGTGACGCTCGTGGTGCACAAGCCGAAAGGTGATGACGATGAACTTATGTCGGAGTATCTGACGGATAAGATTGCGGAGAACGTTGCCACCGGTGCCCAGACAGTGCTCTTCCTTAACAGACGCGGATTTGCGCCGACCGTGAAGTGTCTCGATTGCAGGACCTCTCTCAGATGCCCCAATTGTGACGTCGGCTTAGTCTACCACTTATCCCGCAAGTTCGTAATGTGTCATCTGTGCGGATACAGGACTGGTCTAGTTGAGGCGTGCCCGACCTGCGGCGGTGTCAACTGGGGATACTTCGGAGTCGGCACGCAGAGAATCGAAGATTTTCTGAATCAGCGATTCCCGTCAGCGAAAATCGGGCGGCTTGATGTGGATGCAGCCGACAAGGTGGAATCTGTCAGGAAGCTCTTGACAAACTTCTCCAAAGGAAAGCTGGACATACTTGTGGGGACGCAGATGGTTGCGAAGGGTCTCGATTTTCCCGGTGTGAGACTGGTCGGAATACTGTCAGCAGACGCCTCGATGAACCTCCCCGATTTCCGTGCCGTCGAGCGAACATACGCACTCATATTCCAGGCATCCGGCAGGGCAGGGCGCGGCAAGTATCCGGGCGAGGTCGTGATACAGGTCGAGAGCGAAGATTCGCCGTTGGTGCGCAGTACGAGAGAAAGCGATTTCTGCGATTTCCTCGATCAGGAGTACAACCGGCGCGCTGAGCTGAACTACCCTCCGCATCGCCATCTAATCATGATAAAGCTGAAATCCGGATCGGCGGCAAGGGTTGAGCAGGCAGCATTCGATCTTCAGAAGAGACTTGCAGGCAAGCGACGCCGCTACGAGTCTTTCATGGAAGTGCTCGGCCCGGCGCCGGCACCGTTCTTCAAAGTGAAAAACAACTACCGCTGGCGGATTCTGATCAAGACATCATCTGTCAGTACCAGCCTTGCATTTATCGATCATTTCCTCGACGAGAGCGATGTCAAAAGGCTTCTGAGAAACGTCCGCCTCCTGATTGATGTCGATCCGTACGATATGATGTGAATGGGGCTTTTCGAGTCTCGGTGTTTGTTGCGCAAGCGTTCAGTCCGTAATCGATAGTGACTACACGAGTGCAGAGATACGATTATCTGTGCGCGAAGTCGGGGAAAACCAGTCTTTGCCACAGTATCGAGATCATTTCACGTCCGGTTTCGTCTTTGCCGTTTAGCACAGATGGAACAGGTTTGCCGTTCACCATGATTGCCGCTAATCGATTCTCAGGGATGTAGAAAGCAATTCCTTCAAGGTCACTTAAGTCGGGAACGAAGTTACCCTCCACATCATTCGCAATGCTGTCGATTATAATGAGAATGCTGTCAGACCGATTTTCTGTTCGCCAGAAGAGATGTTTGTGGTGGACGTAGTAGTTCAGCAGCTTCGATGTCGTCGTGACCAACAGATCTCCCTGATCGAACTTCTTCTTCATATGCCGTAGAGCATCAATCGTCGAAGGGCTGAGATACGGTGTCTCCTGGCTTGTGCCAAGGTGAGTGTAGAATATCATGTATCCATTGCTCTCGATCAAGTTATCAACCTGGTTCGCACCAAGTTGGTGGGTGAAGAACTTCTCGCGGGCGATTGAGTATTTACCCCACGGGTTGTTGTATCGCACAAACTCGAAGACTTTCTGACCGTCATCGAGCTCGCAGATATGAACAAGCCTGTTATCGTGCGGATAGCTCTGTTCTGCATATCTCAAGTCCTGGACGTACTCATAAGCTCTTTTGGCAAGATTCAATATCGAGAAGTTTCCGTCTTGTCCGATACAATGTGTCACATGACCGCGCCACAAGAACTTGATACCCATGGGGATAGATATGTCGGTATGGTAGATACCCGATTCCGGATTGTCTCCGAGGGCCGATGGCGCTTCGCCGACATTGTTGCGATTTTCTTGACCTCCGTGATTCACAAATACGTCTACGGTCAGAGACTCGCGTCCGAGCAGATCGATTGCCTGCAGTGCCAGGTCGCGGTTGAATCCTGCTTCGCTGAAATGCCCGAAAGAATGCAGGCAGTCAGCATATCCGGCGTTAATCAAATTCAGAATGACTGATGCGTAATCCGATAGTGTTCCTGACGTACCGTCAAACAGTGATATCCCAAGGTCAGGAATTCCCGAAAAGAAGACGTCTGGGACGCTATCGCCTGCCGATTGATCCATTTGAATTTGGCGGTACTGGTTGTAGAACCAGAAGGAACTGCCGATGTCCAGGCCGAGCCCCGGGCCGAGGGTCGTTTCGCTGGAAGTGTTGAGAAACCGTTGGATGTCCAGATACTTCTCGATCGTTTCCGTCTCGTCAATATCTGAGCAAATCGCAAGGGCGGCCTTGTATGGATAGGGGAATTTGCGGAGGCTGACGGTATCGTCTTTGCCACAACTCAATGAGACGACTGCCGATGCCGCCATGAGAATCAACAGCGCTATACGACGTGCTGTTTTTGCTGGAACACCCAACAACATCTACTCCATGAGTATCTGAGACTGCTCAATGGCCTTCGAAACGTTTGCAGCGTATTTTCATTACCCAATCAGCCTGACAGCAATGCTCTTCTGTCGCGTTTGCACTGCAACGGGGTGCCATGATGACCAACCGCATGAACGCAAGTGCAGTCACGCTCCACACAGGCATGTCTGTTGAGGCGAATATAGAGATGTTGTGGCAAACCTGCAAGGTTGATCTGGCCCGGAAGGTCGTGCGGACGGGGAAAATGCTCTGAGGCTGAACAGCGGATGACCTGAATGTCCAAATGATGACCATCGCTTTTGTCGATATACTTTAATAGATAGTTGATAATAGTTTAGAGTCCGTCGCGGTAAAATACGGAGAGATCATGCTGAACCGATTCCTGCTCATTGCGGTTGTCACCTCCTGCATAATTGTGTCGATCCGAAGCATGTCGTCTGCATCCGCCTCCGAGAACAATAATGATGGGTTCAAAAGGGAGTTATACAAGGTCGAGTTGGACGAGAGCATTATGAACAGACCTGCGCTGGTGGCAATATGGCGACAGTACGGTCAAATGAAAGCACGCTGGCGAGATGGTCTATTCCGTGTTGAGTTTCCGGATGAGTCGAAATACCGTCTGACGTTGAAAGAAGAGTTCGAATGCAGGAAGCACCTGGCCGAGCAATGGGAGACATTGAAGGCAAGTAGCCCGAAGTATAGCGACAGGTATCTCGATAATCTCGTCAAGGTAAAGAATTCCCGCTACTTCAAAGAGTATATTTACTCCTATTTCAAGAAGCGTCACTGGAAAGTAGATAAGGACAAGCTTGAACTCGACGAGTTCAAAAGGTGGTGTAAGTTGAATATGAAGGGACCCAAGAAAGAAACGCCGGTGAAGATTGTAAAGATCGAATTCGCCGAGTGGTAAGCGAGCCTTAGCATTTCCCTTTGATTCCCTCCGAAGCCCTGTCACTAGTCCTGAGTAAATCAGATTCCGCCGCT
Organism: Candidatus Zixiibacteriota bacterium; assembly: GCA_030631455.1. Classification (GTDB taxonomy): domain Bacteria; phylum Zixibacteria; class MSB-5A5; order JAABVY01; family JAHJOQ01; genus DAOVLC01. Next base: position 967 of record DAOVLC010000135.1, on the reverse strand, counting down.
CACGAAGTGAGCGAGAAACTCGACGAGTTGACTCAGAGTTACTTTCATACCGAATAGCTTGACTTTTCTCCGGAGTTGCTGTATTAATTCTCGGTTGAAATGAGGCAGCGCCGGGATTCATGCGTGTGAATGCGTTTCGGTTGAATTCCCGGCCCGGGTTTGCCGTATTCATATCGGAGGTTGGAATTGAACGAAATCATCTATAAGAAGGACCTTTGCCCAAAGGTCACACTGTTTAGGATCGCGACTCCCGAGTTGGTTAGAAAGGCTGAAGCTGGTCAGTTTGTGATCCTGCGGGCGTACGAAAATTCCGAGAGAATACCGATGTCAATCGGTGGACTTGACCGCGAAGAGGGTATTCTCACGATCGTGGTGATGGAAGTCGGAAAATCATCGGCAGAGATCGTCCGCATGAAAGTCGGAGAGAGATTCCTCGATGTCGTCGGCCCGCTCGGCCTACCGACTCACGTTGAGAATTTCGGCGGTACCTGTGTCGTTGTGGGCGGCGGGCTCGGAATACCGCCCATTTATCCGATCGCTCAGGCACTGAAAAGTCAGGGTAACAAGGTGGTCGGGATAATCGGTGCGAGAAATCAGGATCTTCTGATATACGAAGAGCAGCTTGGGACTGCGTGCGATGACCTTATGATCACTACCGACGACGGCTCGAAAGGCATGAAGGGCTTCGTTACACATGCCCTGCAGAAGTTGATCGACGATGGCGAGAACATCAAGTTCGTCATGGCTGTCGGCCCGGTCATCATGATGAAGAACGTCGCCAGAACGACCGAGCCGCACGAAATATCGACATGGGTCTCGCTCAATCCGATCATGGTCGATGGCACCGGCATGTGCGGATGCTGTCGCGTGACGGTGGACGGGAAGACCCAGTTTGCATGTGTTGATGGGCCTGATTTCGACGCACACAAAGTCGACTTCGACGAGCTTGTGAAGAGGCAGCAAATGT
>DAOVLC010000398.1 GCA_030631455.1 Candidatus Zixiibacteriota bacterium | reverse complement strand
GGCATTGGCTTCAGGACTGTCGAGAAATACGATTGGTCGCGGACGTACCGAGAAAAGACAGATTATTTCGGAGCACCGATGCCGGGCGAGACAGCGCGCCCGATACAGATATGCATCTGGTATCCCGCAATGCCTTCTGCTGATGAGACGGCGATGGTCTACGGCGAGTACGCCTATCCGTTCCCTGAGGATGACAGCTTCCACGATCTGCTGGCTAACCTGCAGGCAAGGGAGACCCAGTTGATCCAGGGTTTCACCGGTGGTAACCGCGGGTTTGTAAATGACCTCATCAACGTGGATATGGCCGCGATTAGAGATGCGACTCCCGCAGATGGTTCGTTCCCGCTCATCATCTATCATCCAAACATTGAGAGCAGCTACTGCAACAACTTTGTCCTCTGCGAGTATCTTGCCAGTCATGGGTTCATCGTGGCGACAACACACCCAATAGGGACATCACAATTCGCACCGGGACTCAATCAGGCTGATATCGAAACAGTAATTGGGGATAGAGAATTCGTGGCCGCTTACATGAACCAGTACCCTCACGTTGACAACAGCAAGCTCGGTCTATTCGGATTCGGGTCCGGAGGGTTTACTGCCCTTCTTATGCAGATGCGGAATTCTCGCGTCGACGCCGTAGCTGATCTTGGCGGTTCTCTAGTTTATCCCGATGTTCTCGACACCATACGGCAGAACCCCTATTACAGTGAGCTGAAGATGCAGGTACCTGTTATAGAGCTACACAGCGATACAGACTTCACTCCCGACCTCAGTCTCATCAATGCACTCAGATACGCTCCTCGGTATAGATACCTGGTGAGCGGACAACAGTATTTCGGTTTCTGTAGCATCGGCAATGTCATGAGTTTAGTGCCTGACAGCACTGGGGCGGTCCCAGAGGTGTCAAACCCAGGTCATGAAGTTGTCTGCCGCTACATCATGAACTTTTTTGAGGCGCACCTGAATGATGACAAGGGGAGTCTGCAATTCTTGAACAATCAGCCTGTGGACAATGGAATAGCTCCTGATCTGGTGGAGTTCAGCTTTCAGGCAGCTGAGGATGCCCCTCCAACCGATCGTCAATTCATGCAAATCATATCTGACTATGGAGCGAGCAAGGCGGCTGAGGTATTCGATAAGTTCAAGCAATCGCATCCGGGAAGCATCACGTTTCCCGAGGCAGCTATGAACTTCCTCGGTTACGGCCAGCTTGGATCCGGCAGGCCAGATCAAGCAGTAATACTGTTCAGAATGAATGCGGAAGCCTATCCAAGTTCGGCGAACTGTTGGGACAGTTATGCAGACGGCTGCATTGCGGCAGGCGACACTGATGGCGCCACAATGTGCTACAAGAAAGTTCTCGAAGCGCTGCCCAATGATGCTAACGCCAATGAGTCGCTTAAGGAGACATTGCGAAACAATGCCGAGGCTGGCCTCGAGCGGCTTCAGAGATAAGAGTGTGAGTATGAAAGAACTGAATTCGGAGGATACTATGAACGAGAAGAACTCGGATTGTACGAGACGGAGATTCCTGACGACAGCCGCCTCAGGCCTGGTTTCAGCGGGGCTCGCAGGTTTGGCACCGGGTATTTCGTTTGCACAGGAGGCAAAGGCGGTGGCTGATGATAGGAAGAAAGAGATAATCTATCGCCAACTCGGCAAAGAGGGAATGAAAGTCCCAATCGTGAGCATGGGTGCTATGAACTCCAGCAACCCCGGGATTATTCAGGCTTCGTATGAGCTTGGGGTCCGCCATTTCGATACGGCCGCCAACTACCAGTACGGTCGCAATGAGCAAATGGTCGGTAATGTACTCAAGAAGATGGGAGTAAGGGATAAGGCGAATATCGGCACGAAAGTGTACATCCCCGAGCAGCGGGTGGATGATCCTAAGGCAGCGAGAAAGAAGATCGTGGAGTTATGCGAGGGCAGTCTCATGCGCCTGAAAACCGATTATGTTGACATTCTATATATCCACAGCGTTTCCGATCCGGCTGACGTCGATGACCCGGGAATCCGAGATGCATTCGCCGATCTGAAAGAACAGAAGAAAATTCGTCATTCCGGTCTTGCTACACACGGACGAATGGCCGAAGTCATCAACGAAGCTACTCGTGTTGGGTTTTACGATATCATATTGACATCGTTCAACTTCACGATGGCCGATGACGCCGCTATGATGGGCGCTCTCGACAACGCCGCGAAGAACGGCATCAGCATTATCGCCATGAAAACCCAGGCCGGTGGGCAGAGGCTTCCGAATCCCGAGTCACTGCGAAACTACTCCAGCTCGACAATCGCCACTGCCGCTCTGAAGTGGGTAATGCGTAACGAGAACATCGCGACTTCAATTCCCGGCTACGACAATTTCGAGCATATGAAAGAGGACTTCTCGGTTGCCAGTGATCTCGAATTCACGCCCGATGAGAAGAAATTTCTCTCGGATAACGATGTCAAGTTGAGTATGGGCTTCTGCCGGCAGTGCGAACAGTGCCTGGTTAGTTGTCCTAACAACGCGGACATACCGACATTGATGAGAACTCACATGTATGCGGCGCAGTACGCCAATTTTCATCACGCACGTATGACACTCGATGAGATTCCGAAGCAGGCGGGCCTGCTGGCATGTAAGTCGTGCAACTCCTGCCTCGCACAGTGTGTTCACAGCGTAGATATCGCTCGGAGAATCGACGAATTGAAGCTGATGTACGCATAGTGATATCTGCGGCGCACTGGTTGCAATGCTGCATGGGCAGATC
>DAOVLC010000309.1 GCA_030631455.1 Candidatus Zixiibacteriota bacterium | reverse complement strand
TTCCGCTTGTCGATCGCTCTGTTGACGGCAAGCTTCAATTGTGAAAAGTCGATCGGTTTGAGCAAATAGTCATAAGCGCCCTCACTGACCGCACTCACGGCAGATTCGAGCGAAGCGTATGCAGTCATCAGGATGACCACCGAACTCGGATCTTTGTGCTTCGCCTCACGAAGCAGTTCCAACCCGTCCTTCCCCGGCAGTTTGATGTCCGACAGTATGACGTCAAATTCCTTGCTGAGGATAATCTCAAGTGCCTCGTCCCCGTCAATAGCAGTCTCGACCTCGTAGCCGACGGTAGTCAAGAGAGCCTTAAGGCTATCGCACATTCTCTCTTCATCGTCGATGACCAGAATGCGTGCCGCCGAATCGTCACTCATCCGCAACTCCAGCTTCGCCCAACGGTATTCTGATCGTGAACTGGGAGCCGCCAGCCTGACTGTTGGCAGCAACAATCGAGCCTTTGTGCTTTCTTACTATATTATCACAGATCGCGAGTCCCAGACCTGTTCCAGCCCCCTCTCTTCGCGAGGTGAAGAACGGCTCGAATATGTTCGGAAGGTCCTCCTCCGGAATTCCCTCGCCCGAATCTTCAAAACGAATCACCAGATCCCGACCTTCGGTCTCGATAGAGACCGTAATCGTTCCACCGTTCGGCATGAAATCCTTAGCGTTCATGATCAGGTTCAGAAACACCTGCCTCATCTGCTCAGCGGATGCCACAACCAGTGGTGAATCGGTGCAGTACTCCTTCACAACATGTATTCCGCTTTCCGCGAGCTGCTTGTTAGTCAGCAGAAGCGTCTCCTCCAGAAGCCGCTTTAGATCCGTATCCTTCATCTCTCCCGAATCGGGTCTGTGCAGATCGAGCAACTGCCGCACGATTCTTGCGATCCTGTCCACCTCTTCGCGGACAATACCGACATACTCTCCGGCGTTGTTGCCCTGCGCAGATTCGATACCGAGTAGTTCGAGGTAGTTCTTGATTATGCCGAGGGGATTGTTGACTTCATGCGCTACACGGGCCGAAAGTTGCCCGAGCGCGGCAAGCTTCTCTGAGCGAATAAGCTGTCTCTGAGTCTTCCTGAGTTCCTCGTAGGCAGTCTTCTCTCTCTCGAAAAGATGTGCATTCTCGACCGAAACGGCAAGCTGGTTCGCCAAAATCAAAAGGAAGTCCTTGTCATCCTCGAAAAACGAAGTCTGCGATATCTTGGAAGTGACCAGGAGCAGACCGCAAATCTCGTTCTTCAGGCTCATGGGGATCAGCAACTCGCATTCGAGCGACGCCAGGATATCGACTTCGCAACAGTCGTCAAGATCCCTCTTCAACTCCGCGAAATCATACGCGCGATTCTGCTCGGTTGAGATACGCGCAATGAGCGGACCCTCGTGCGATATACTCAGTTCCGAATCGCCACCGAGCGAAATGCCTCTGTGACGCGCCAGCGAATAGCGATCGTTACCTGTCTGAGACCTCACGAATATCGCGGCGCCGTTGATTCCCATTTGACCGATTATTGTCAGGATTATTGCGTCGAGCAGATCGTCGATATTGAGCACCGTATTTAGATGTCGCGAAATTTCGAAGATCGTGTAAAGATCGAATATCTTGCGTTTGAGGCGCTTGTTCGTTTTCGTAAGTTCGTCGATCTTCGCATCGAACCCCAACTGAAGCTGTCCGGGGCTCTTGCGGCCGCTCAGAGTTTCATCTATCTTATCTTCGCGCTTCATCTATATTCTCATCGGTTGATTGCCAAAACGCCACCAGCAGATTATACCTCGACCCCAAGATGCCGGTAAACCTCTCCGAGAGTGAAATGCGAACCGGTTATCACTACATAGTCATCCGGCCCAGCCAAGCTTATCGCATGTTCATATGCCTTCTCGCTACTCTCTATCACAGTGAATTCAAGCCTGTGTGAGATCGCATGGTATACCAATTCCTCTATCGTTGCAGCTCTGTCCGTCACAGGTTTGCATATCACCAGCTTTCGCGCAAAACGAGCAATCTGATCGAAGAGCAGTTCGAAATCCCGCCGTTGCAGCACGCCGAACAGGACGACGAATTTCCTGCCGGGCAGGATCGCCTCCAGGGTATCGGCAAAGGCTTTCATACCGTGCGGATTATGAGCAACGTCGAAGATAAGTTTCGGATCACCGTCGACCACGTGAAATCGCCCCACCCAATTCACCCTGCGCAATCCGTCAGCATTCAGGGAGTGCTTCTCGGCGATTCCTCTCCCTCTAAGCACCTCCAGTGTCTTCATTGCCAGCGACGCATTTTCGGCCATGTGTGCACCCGGTAGATTCGTCCGGTATTCCGAAAATGCCCCGCTGCCGTTCGAATACCGGAAGCTCGTATATTCAGGGGTGGTCTTGATGACTTTGTAGTGCTCGATCGGGATCAGTCGCGTCATCGGTGCGTCCCGCTCCGATGCGATCCTCGAAACGACCCCGAGAGCCATTTCTTCGGTCGCAGACGTCACCACCGGCACCCCGGTCTTGATAATCCCCGCTTTCTCTGCGGCTATCTTTTCAATCGTGTTGCCAAGCACTTTCAGATGATCCAGTGAAATCTGAGTTATGACCGAGGCTGACGGCTTGAGCAGATTCGTGGCGTCCAATCTGCCACCGAGCCCGACCTCGGCTATTCCTATCTCCACATCCTCATCCTTAAACAACTGAAACGCCAGCGCGGTTGTCGTCTCGAAGAAAGTAATCCTCTCATTCCGGATAAATGCTCGGTGATCGGAGACAAAATCCGCCACATACTGCTCCCGCACTTTGCGTTTGTTAATACGAAACCGCTCGCGATACTCAACTAAGTGTGGGGACGTGAACTTACCGACTCGATAACCGTTCTCGACAAGCATCGCTTCAAGCATAGCGGCAGTAGAACCCTTGCCGTTGGTTCCGGCTACGTGAATGCTTTCATAGCTATTCTGTGGATTCCCGAGTCTGTCCAGGAACTTCGTGATATTCGAGAGCCCCAGCTTGACTCCGAACAGCTCAAGATTAAGAAGAAAATCGATCGCATCAGAGTATTTCATATCAGCCCAGGAAATCAATCAGACTGCTGACTACCGTCTTAAGGTCTTTGCGGTGCACGATCTTGTCGAGGAAACCATGCTCCATGACAAACTCCGAGCTCTGAAACCCGGGAGGCAATTCCGCTCCGATAGTCTGCTGAATGACGCGCCTGCCCGCAAATCCTAAGAGCGCCTTCGGCTCAGCGATAATCACATCGCCGAGCGATGCGTAGCTGGCCATCACGCCGGCAGTCGTAGGATTCGTCAGAATCGAAATAAACGGCGCCCTGACTTGATCGTATTTCGCCAGCAAAGCGCTTGTCTTTGCCATCTGCATAAGTGACAGTATGCTCTCCTGCATACGCGCGCCGCCACT
>DAOVLC010000192.1 GCA_030631455.1 Candidatus Zixiibacteriota bacterium | reverse complement strand
GCATCATGATCGAGCGTATAGAAAACGGGATGATGGTTCTCAGGCCGATCGCAAAGGCCGGTCAACAGGCGAGGAACATAGGCATTGAAATCAAGAAAGAGATTTCCAAGCCTGCCGACTATCTATACAACCCCGATCTTGCGGACAAGATCAATGTCTCCAGAGAAAGCATCAAAGATGAGATAGGCCTTCTGAAGGAGGCCGATCTCGGAATCCGCAACGGGCAGCAAGGCGACCACAATCCGAACGATGAAGCTTCATCAGCGTCGTCACTCGATGTACTCGAACGCTCTCTGATACGAATGACTTCTCTTCTGTATCAGATCGCATCGGTCGTCGCAGCAGACCCGGATTCGCTTGAAGCATTGCAGCGAAAACTTGCAGAAGAGCTGCGCGGCTACGAGAAAGTCTTCGATAGCGTCAGACTCGTAGAAATAGCGAGTCCTGATCTAAAACTTGACGATTTGGATATCAGGGGAAAGATCAATGCCGAGAGCCTGAATTCGAAGTCTGTCGCAGCCGCGAGAGAGACTATCTCAGCAGCCGAAAACGTCGCCGCTCGCATGCTCAGCCAGATCAAGGAGGAAGAGGCGGAGCAGTCGCGGACGGAGGCGGTTCTGTCAACGATCGGGCAAAATCTGGCGGCCGCTGAGAGCGCCTTCTATCCTGAGGAGACAATATCTCGTGCAAGGGAGGTCTCTCTTGCCCTTCGAGATACAATACTCGGCGCTTTGGGAGCACAGGCGCATCTGAACCCCGACGATGTATTCATGCTGACAAGCCCAAGCTAATAGTAGAATACGACTTCTGAGCTTGATCTGTGTAGCCGTCCATCAGAGGCAATCCTCAACCGATACCTATGGACCTCTCCACTCGCACCTCCGGGCAGACCGAAAAACGTCACAACATAGTAGATGCCGTCCTTCTCAACAGTTGGTACGCCGAATGTGCCATCTGGAATGTCCTGCAGGATATCATCATCCATGATGCTGTCCCGGTACGCGTTGTAGAGGCCCCTGTAGTCATTGTTGGCTGATGGAAAAGCATCCCATCCCCACCACAGATTCGAGAATTCTTTCTGGGGTCTGCCTGGGCGCGGAGTATATGTTTCATTCATATAAGACCGCAGGCGTGGCTCAAGGAATAGATCTGCAGCCCGGCATACTATCACCTTCGGATGATAGCTCATGAAAACCGCGCAAGCCGCGATCCAGAACGCCTGCTCCTCGCTAATTCCATTTTCAAACCGTTCGCCGACAATCTCATTGAAGTCTGTTTCGAAGGATCGATTTATGATCTGATAGAAACGCCCGCTCAGCGTATCGTAGCAAAATGACATCGCTTCTGGCTTCTCTCCTTCCGCGAATTTCGTCGACAGCAGGATCAGACCAGGGAATATCTGCGGGAAAGACTTCCCCACCTTGAATTCGGCGACTCTTGGCACAGATTCGTCAACAACGTACTTGTTGAACTTGTCTACAAGTGAAGTGTCGATATCCCAGACAATCTGTATGTCCATCGTGTAGGGAGATGGTACTACGGGTTTCTCATCCCGACTCGGGGTTGAGCAGCTAAGAAGCAGCAGAGCGAGAACCAGGGCAAAACTCTTGTTCAACATATTGCCAATCCTCCGACTTATATTACCGATTCATTCGGAACTAAATATGCATCAAAACTCCAGGATTCCGAACAATTCCGAGAAACGCGGCCCGTATGCGGATTTCGCAGGCATCAGCCATCCGACAACTTTCGGGGGATCGTTGCTGTTCCCCGAATCAAGATCGAACAACTCAATCCCGACACCGATCCGTTTCCCTTTTGAAGGGCTAAACCCCTTCAGATATGCGAGTGGAATCTTGAGCTCAAAAACGTAACCATCAGGCGACATCATCCCACCAATCATCGGCTCCATCTCCTGCTCACACTCGACACTGAATCCTCCGCTGGCGTCGACCGGAGGAATTACTCGGATCAAGTATACGCCTTCGCCGACCTCCCTGTCACGAGTCAGATAATTGCCGGAACCGTCTCGCAAATCAAGATACACGCCAACATAGTCACCGTTCGCTGGATCCTGCCTGAACACCTTGTCATCATCAATATCACCTGCAACATATAAGTTATACTGATCGTAGCCGGCATAAAATGAGCCGGAAATATCCGTCTTGTCGAGCCAGCGCATCTGGTTTACGACGACATCGTCACGGCTGTTGAGCGACAGGGCTTCCACTTTTCCCCAATCGTCGAGATTGCCGTCAAGAGTGATCGCTCCTTTTACCTTGGCAGCATAAAACATGGCTCTCGCGTCAGATCTTACCAGGTCAATTTTGATCTTCATCTCTTGATACAGAGACTCATCCATCAACTCAATCAGGCGATTCTCCGTCTCTTCGAAGCACTTCTTTGCGAACTTTGAATCCCCGAGCTTCATGAGTGATATGCCGAATGTAAAAAAGAGCTGCGGGAATTCTGTGAGCTTCATCGGAATATTCACATAGAGCTTGTATAGATCGACGAAGTAGTTCTCGTCCAACTTCACTGCAAGTTCGTCGAGGCGCTCCGACGCTTCGAGAATGCTCCCTGAACGCAGAGTCTGCTCGTCCGTGCCTCCTTTGAGTATTCCACCGTAGGAAAGGAGGCCGCGATTGTAATAGTCTGCTGCATTTGAGACAAGCTGCTGATCATAGCAAAGATCCCCAAGAGCGAACAGCGCCTTGGTTTCCGACATGGTCCCGGGGAACTTCTCTACGATGGAATTATAGACCGTCACAACCGCATTCCGGTCGTCTGCGGTGCGATGAAGGTATGCTTGCTGGAATGCGGCGTCCTGCGCTTCAATACTTGCCGGATTGTTCTCTATGATTGCGTCGCGAATCGCAAGCTCTCTGTTGATATCTACTGCTGCAAACTCGACGAAATAAGCTTTCTCGGCATATAGATTGGCCAGTTTCTGCGGCGCATGCGGTTCGAGCATATCGACTACGTAGACGCCACCGTCAAGGTGATCGGGAACAATGAACAGGTTACCCGATGGTCCAACCGTACCGAATTCCGCACCCTTACCGAAAGTTATCTTGTCTATTAGCTCCGCAGCGACTCCGCCCGACTCGTAGGTCACGTCGTAGTACCAGAGATTGTCTCGGTAGCCGTAACCAACATGACAGACAACCATCCTGCCACCATCCGGTGTGAGTCCGATACTGCTCGGGCCGTTTCCGGTCTCGATCACTCTGACGACTTTTCCTGTCTCAGTCTCGATGACGGTTACACATGAACCGCCGCTCCTGCCGAAATCGACTCCCCTGTTAGCCACGAAAAGATAACGCCCGTCATTCGACAGAACTAGTTGGTTCGGCTCGATACCGGCGTAAATGGTCATGTCCACCCTGTACTGCTTCGGATCGATGACGGTGATCGAATTGTCACTCTGATTCGCTACGTAGAGTCGCGATCCATCCTTCTGAATTGCAAGAGAGACAGGATTCGCTCCGGTCGCGATCGTGTATGAAGCCATCTGGCTTTCGACATCTATGAAAGAAATGCTGTTATCGCCACCGCCGGACAGCGATCCGTTGGCGGTATAGCATATTTCGCCATCTGGATCGAACACAGCATCGCAGATCGGCCCGTCGAGACACGGTTTTCCGACAAGCTCATCTGTCGCGACACTGTAGATTTCAGCCTCCCTCTCCTTTGACGAGAATATCCACACATACTTCCCGTCGGGCGTTACTCTTGCGAGCATTGCTGCCGGAACAGAGTGGATTGTCGAAATCAGGCGCGAGTCCTTGAGATCATAGACTGAAACTACAGATTTGGCACCCTTGCTATCGAACGGGTGCGGGACGTACATCTTGTGCGTTACCCCAGCCGGGGCAGAGGACATAAGTACAAGAAGTCCAAAGACTATATTGAGAGCAATGAATCGCTCCTTACACTGCAAAAGCATATGCACTCCTCTCCTCATGCGCTAATGTTGTCCCAACCATATACACATTCCCCTTCGAAGAAAGTCGCACTGATGTCGATCCTCTGCAGCTCATCCGGCTTCGTTCTGAACGGGTCACTATCCATTATAACAATATCGGCACTTTTTCCCAAAGTTATCGTCCCATAAAGACATTCGTCCCCAAGCGCGTACGCCCCACCGACTGTGAATCCTGCGGCAGCCTCAGCGATCATAAGCCTCTGCTCCGGATGGAAACGCTTACTGCCGTCGAACGATTTCCTTGTCGTTGCGGAGTACATGCCGAGAAGCGGATCGATCTTCTCTATCGGTGCGTCCGAACCGAGAGCCAGATTCGCTCCTGAATCGATTAAACTCCTGAAGTTATATGCATATTTCGACCTTCTGCCCCAGTGTCTCCTCGCGAGGTCAATGTCGGCGCTACAGTGCGACGGCTGAACTGAAGCAACGATCCCGAGTTGAGCGAATCTCGGAATATCGTCAGGTTTGATTATCTGCACGTGTTCGATACGATGACGCAACTTCAGATTCCTTTGGGACAGCTTGCCGAACGCGTTCAGCACCTGATGATTGGCGCGGTCTCCAATGGCATGTACAGCGCACGCTATACCGTGTGAGGCAGCAGCCTTGATATCGGATGTCAACTCAGCCTCGGT
>DAOVLC010000209.1 GCA_030631455.1 Candidatus Zixiibacteriota bacterium | reverse complement strand
GAAGATATCACCGGGATCGATAGTCATGAACTTCGAGACATAACAGAGCACGTCGACCGGAGAGAATATCATCTGCTTTGTGCTTGCCGATTGGCGCAGTTCGTGATTGACCGTCAGCTTTATCTGAAGATCGAGCGGATCGAAGAGCCTGCGAGGCTGCACGAATTCGCTGAAGACCGCCGCGCCGTCGAAACATTTCGACATAGTCCATGGGCCGCCTGCCTTTTTTGCCTCGCTCTGTCTGTTCCGCAGTGTGAAATCGATACCTACCCCCCAGGATGTTATCGAAACTCGTGCGTCCTTTTCCATCACATTCCTACAAGTTCTGGAGACCGTGAAGCAAAGTTCGACCTCATGATGCAGAAGGCCGAAATCGGAAGGTATGGTTACGTTACCGGAGTCCTGTGCGATCGCAGAATTCGGCTTCATGAAAATAGTCGGCTCGCTCCGCGAATCCGAACCGCCCATCTCCCTGATATGGGCAAGATAGTTTTTTCCGACGCATACGATTTTCCCCGGCGTGATGCTCACACCATTGGCAATAACTGTTCGCATATATCCACCTCGCTGCTCTGGTTATTCCTTTAGGATGCCGACTCCTGATCGGTCACTTCCTCAGAATAGCTCCTCTGACGCGATGTGTCAAGGAAGCATTCCAATAGCTTAATTCTGAACTGTCCTTTAGGTGGAACGACTGATGGAAGAAGGGGAGGAACCGAGGCTGCCCCATTAACATGCCAACCTAAGCAACCCCGGCCCATGTCTTTCAGTGTCCGGCCTTATGGCCTTATTTCATCGCTATGCTGCGGCTGGTAGTCTACCCCGTTTCACCAGCACGTAACCCCCGGCGATTAACAGCATAGCAGCAAGTATAATCAACGCATAGATGCTTGCCGATGGGACTTCATCTTCCACCGTTATGGTAGCAGTCATCGCTGGATGAATCTCACAATGATAAGGGTGGTGCCGGACGGACCGAACGTGAATGAGTAAGTCTGCCCTGTACCCAGATTGCCTGAGTCCCAAATACCATCATCAGATGTGCTCGTGTGAGGCGGCCCATCGAGGTTTGTCCATCTCACAGTCGTACCATGAGTGACGGTTATATCCTGTGGAATAAATGCCAATTCCTGGATACTTACATCGACTGTGTCGGCAATGGCTGCCGTTGAGAGCAAGAGCGCCGCTGCAAATAGTCCGAGTGCTACCCTGCTAAGTTTCGAGTTTATGTATCCTCCTGATGTTGCTGTTTATGCGGTTCATACACGATATGCTTGCGCTTTCTACCTTCACACGATAAAACCTTCAGCGGACCCGCTAATATCTCACATCCACGGTTGGCTGTGGCAATATCGATATAGCGGTTCTATGCAGTCTATTAACAATCTATGGACAGCAAGGTTCCATCTGATAACGCTTTCTTAAGATTCCGATGCAATGGATATTGAGGGGATGACGATCTGATAATACTCTGATGTGCGGAAAAGAGTTGCTACTTCCTCGCCTTGTACATTAGTGTCAGACCAACGATGAAGAAGATTGCGTTCACACCCCACGCGGCGATTATGGGAGGTACCGGGCCCTCTGTGCCGAGTTTCTGGCCGGTTTCAAAGAGCAATATGTAGAAAAAGGCGATGCCTGCTGAAAAGGCAAACCCGATAGCAAGCGAACCTCGACGAGGGTCGCTTGCAAGCGGTACGGCTAGCAGCACGATAATAAAACTTGCCAGAGGAAGTGAGAACTTGATCTGGTAGTAGACTTCTTCGCGATTTGTCTCCCTTGCAGCCAGGCGATGATAGTCAATAACCCTGCCCAGATCTTCGAGAGACATATTGAACCCGAGATCCCTGTCTGTTCCCTTGGTGATTAACTCCGATCTCTCGAATCTACCGGGGTTCTCCGGTATCTCGTGAAGGTACATGGTGTCGAATTCGGTGAGGGTCTCGCGACCAGTCTCGGTGCTGTCGAATGAGAATTCCCGCACTTGCCCGTCCACGGCAACCCAAGTCGAATCCTCCCAGTACATCTTCTGGCAACTAAGCTGCCGGTGGAGGCGGCTTTTCGCAATTGTCTGAATCTGGACCTGCTGCGCAGTCTTAGACAACGGATTGTAGGTGGAGAACCTGAAAATCCGTCCGCCCCGACCGAGGTAGATGAGATTGCTGACCTGCTCCTTTCCGAAATTCGGGTTTTTCTCGATCTCGCCGTAACGAATCGCCATTTTGCGGCGATTGGCTTCGGGGACTATTCTGTCGGAGAAGAAAAACATCCCGACACTTATCAGAAGGCCGCCGAAAAGCAGTGGTCGGGCGATCCTGTAAAGACTTACCCCTGATGAATTCAAGGCCAGCAATTCGTTCTTGCGAGCCATCAGACCGACAGAAAACATCGTCCCAAGTAGGACGGCGACAGGTGTCACTTGGACGATTATGAACGGGAAGTAATAGAAATAATACCGAAGGACGGTCGAGAAAGCGGCCTGATGATCGATGTAGTCGTCGAGATGCTCGATTATGTCTATTATCAGATAGATCAGAAGAAACACAAAAACCGATAGAAAAGCAGCTTTGAGGAAGCTTCTCAGAAGATAGCGGTCGAGGACTTTGATCATTATTCAGACCCCGGCCTTGTGTAGGTTGACAGCTTCGTCAGTTTCTTTTCAGTCATCACTTTGAACAGCAGCACAAGCCCCGTTGCACCAAGCAGGACATTCGCAGCCCACATCGCAACCACCGGCGATATGAGACCCCGGTCGGAAAGCTCCTCGCCGCCGATCAGGAATGCCCAGTACATAATAAACAAGCCTATGGATATCCCAATGGAAACCGCCATGCCGCCTCGCCGTGCGAGAATTCCAAGCGGTGCGCCAATCAGCACGAAAACAATACATGCAGCCGGAAGAGAATACTTCTTGTGCACCTCCAGAAGATATGTATCCATCAGTTTCCGGGTACGTTTCCGGTTCTTTACCGACTGGCCAAGGGATTTCTTAAGCCCGATTGCTCTCTGGTATGCCTTGGTCGCGGCTTTGCGATAGAACATGCTGTCGGTGGCAGGTTTGTCGCTCGTCAGTCCGGAGATGAGCCTCCTGTTCTCGTTTTCGATTCTCCTGTATGCGGATAGATTCGCCCTGTCGATGTTGTCCTGCCATTTTCGGGTCTCTTTGAGCATATCCTCGGCAGAGAGCTCGCGGTCACCGCGATGGCTTGACGATGTTCGCTTGAATTGCCTGGTGACATCCCTTATATTGAAAGTTTGCTTCTTGAAAGTCACCCATTGCCAGCTCTCCGGTTCGCTCTCGACAGGCTCATGGATTTCTCCTTCCTCCAGAATGAAACTGAGGACCGCTCCATTTTCAAGATACTCGAGTTCACCTCGTTCTGCCAGTATTGTCCTCGGGTTACCCCTATCCCGCTGGTCGAATATCGTTACGTCTTCGATACGCGACGTTTTGTGATCGATCCGTTTTATCAGAATGACATAACCGGGGATATCGCTGAGAAGCACATTGCTCTTGATAGAAAGGGTAGGACGCATCACTCGGATGTCACTCATGAGCAGTCTCGCCTCATGATTGGCATCAGGCAGGACTTCATTGTTAAACCACACAAGTCCTGCCGCCAGGAAAACGCTCGCTATCAGTACGGGCCTTATGACCGAGATAAGGTGAATGCCGGAACTCTTGATCGCCAGCATCTCGAAATCCGAGGTCATCCTGCCGAAAGCCATCAGAGTTGCTACGAGAGTTGCCATCGGGACTGACAGCGCAAGCATCCAGGCGAGATTCAGCGCGAATACCCATAGGATGGTGAGAAGATCGAGATCCTTCCCGATTGCCATTTCGATTACGTTCGGCACAAAATCGAGGATCAGGACGAATGTTACTACGAAGAACGCGAAAAGGAATGGTCCGAAGTGTTCTTTGAGGATGTAGCGGCTTAAGACTCGCATTTCGGGCAAGCTAAATAAGTTCCTATCCTTATACAAGCATTTTCCTTGCATCGACTTCCGGTAGGCGTTATTTTGCAGAAAAGGAGTGAAATATGATCTCTGATATTGTCCTGGGGGACACGATAACCGATTTCTTCGTTCTGGCGTCAGCACAATTGATACCCTATGATAAAGGAGAGCGGCTCAGATTGGAGTTCTCCGATGCTTCTGGCAGGATCGAGGGTGTGGTCTGGGATGCGGCAGCGGGTATCTACAGTGAGACAAAGGATGCCGATGTTGTCAAGGTAAAAGGTGTCGTCACATCGTTCCGCGACAAATTGCAGGTGAAAGTCGAGAAGATTCGCCCTGCAAGAGAAGACGAATACGATATTGCAGCGCTGATCCCGGTTGTTCCGGGAGGAATAGAGAAGCAGCGCGAACTATACGATGAAGTCACCTCGACAGTTGAAGAGCCGTTTCTTGCGGAACTGCTTCGCCAACTCAGAAATGACGCCGATCTTTTCGAGCGGTATCTGAAATCTCCGGCCGGCAAGAGATTCCACCACGACTATGTCGGCGGTCTTG
>DAOVLC010000295.1 GCA_030631455.1 Candidatus Zixiibacteriota bacterium | reverse complement strand
GTAGATTCGACAGGCAGATTGTTGTCGATCAGCCGGATGTCAAGGGCCGAGAGGGCATTCTGAGGGTGCACGTCAAGAAGGTCAATATCGACGAAACGGTTGATCTTGAGGTCCTTGCACGGGGGACTCCCGGTATGTCAGGTGCAGAGTTGGCGAACATGGTTAACGAGGCCGCTCTTCTGGCAGCTCGCAAGGATCATGACAGGGTCACCATGGATGATATGGAAGAGGCCAAGGACAAGGTGATGATGGGTGCGGAGCGCCGTTCGATGGTTATATCGGAGGATGAGAAAAAGACGACCGCGTACCACGAGTCGGGCCATGCGCTTGTCGCGAAGCTGATGCCCAAATCCGATCCCGTGCATAAGGTGACGATCATTCCGAGAGGGATGGCGCTCGGCCTGACATCATATCTCCCCGTCGACGAGAAGCACACTTACTCGCGCGAGTTTCTTGAGGGTAAGCTGGTGCACATGCTCGGAGGACGCGCTGCGGAGAAGCTGATATTCGACCAGTTGACCACGGGCGCCGGGAATGATATTGAACAGGCGACGGCACTTGCCCGGAAAATGGTCTGTGAATGGGGCATGTCGGACAAGCTCGGTCCGCTGACTTTCGGCAAGAAAGCTGAAGAGATATTCCTTGGTCGCGAAATAGCCAGACACCGCGATTATTCGGAGGCAACAGCACAGCAGATTGATGCTGAGGTTCGGAAGATTATAGAAAACGCCGAGAAAAACGCGTTAGAGCTCCTCGGATCTCACATCGATCTTTTAAGAAAAGTCGCCGAGATACTTCTCGACCGCGAGACCCTTGATGGTGAAGAACTCGACAGGATCATGAAAGGTGAAGAACTCGAAGAGTCGCCTTCGCCTGTCCCGGAAAAGTAGAGACTTGAACCTTTCGCCGCAATATGCGAGAGTATCAGAATCCCGCCCCGATTGAGATTGGCTCTCACACATTCGATTTCTCCGCGACATATATTATGGGCATTATCAATGTCACGCCCGATTCATTTTCGGATGGCGGGCGCTTTCTCGATACCGGTGCCGCAGTAGCTCATGCTCTCAAGCTGGTGTCGGAAGGAGCGGATATCATTGATATCGGCGGAGAGTCGACCCGTCCAGGAGCGGAGGAGGTTTTGCTCGATGATGAACTGGCGCGTGTTATCCCCGTAATCGAGAAACTTCGAGCGGTGAGTAATATTCCGATTTCAGTTGATACGTACAAATCGGCGGTAGCAAGGGCGGCCGTCGATAAGGGAGCCGATCTCATCAATGACATATCGGGTCTGAGATTCGATCCGGCGATGGCAGAAACAGCGGCTTCTCTCAAAGTGCCTGTTGTTGTGATGCATATGAAAGGCGAACCGAAGTCGATGCAGACGGACCCGGTTTACGAGAACCTGATCGAAGAGATGTATACGTATTTCGAGGAGTCGATTGGAATCGCCGAGAAAGCGGGTATCCTTCGGGACAAGATCATCATTGATCCCGGAATCGGCTTCGGTAAGACATTTCCTCACAATTTCTCGATACTCCGCAACCTACGCCGTTTCTCCGATCTCGGTCTTCCGATTCTCGTTGGTGCCTCACGGAAGAGTTTCCTTGGATCACTTTCAAGTGCTGAAGCCGACGACAGGCTTGTGGAGTCTCTTGCAGCGGCAGTCATTGCCGCGTCTAACGGCGCACATTTCGTTCGCGTACATGATGTTGCGGCTACCAGACGCGTTCTCAGACTATGCGATGCCGTGAGGAATGCAGAGTGAGTGGGTCGGCGTACTCAATTGCTCAAGCCGATCGGAGCGATCACACAAGAAAGCACGTTGCCTACAATACGTTCTACAAACATCATCCACGACTTCACGACACCACAAATGAACGCAAGGGATAGTCGTTTTCCTCTTGCTAAATAGGCGTTTAGAGCTATATTTGAAGTGGTTTGTTGTTGACCAACGAATCTATTCTTGTTTTCTGCCTTCTAAGCGACATCGGAGGCGCGATGGTCTCGCAAAGAACAGTAGTAACCGCATTTTGCTTAGCAGGAATATACGCACAAACTCATTGATGGAGATATAGGGCAACTTTAGAATGGAGAGAGAGGAGACTATGGAATTGCACGAAGTGAGAATCCAATCACGACAGCTTGCGCTAATCGTCGCATCACTACTGATGCTGGCGTCGTCGTCAGCCTTCGCCTCAGGGCAGGTGACGATGGAGTACACGTTTGATCGCCCTGAAGTTTCAAAGGTCAGGATCGGGGACACTGATTACGACCGGATAGCGATGCCCGGCTGTCCCAATGCAGGCAATGTAAGCGAACCTGCACTACCAGCGACAGGGGCGCAGATACTTCTCCCATACGGAACCGAAATAGAGAGTATCGAAATCGTAGCCGAAGAGAGAATTCAGATCGGAAGCGGCTATCTCATCGAGCCGAATGCCGAGCAGGCAAAACTGACATCGGCACCGATTGAACCGATACTGCCTGTGCCTGACCCGGAAATATACGGATCTGATCAGCCGTTCCCCGGCGAGTCATACCAGAATGTTGGCGTCCAGGAGTTCCGTGGTTATCGGATGCTAATCCTGAAACTTCAGCCTGTTCAGTATATACCAACCTCTGGAGAGCTTTACTACTGTCCGGATCTGACCGTGATTGTGCACACGGTCGCTACCGGGAAAGCGAGCACCTTGTTCCGAGGTTTCGCTGAGGACGAAGCCGAGATTCTCACGAGAGTCGACAACCCGGAGGCGGTCTCGAGTTACGCTACGGCGGGTAGACCCGGCAACAGAAGCTATGACTTGTTGATTATTACGACTCCCACTATGGCAAGCGCCTTCCAACCGTTGAAGGATTATCATGATGCCAACGGTATTCTGACTGAAATCCACACCACGAACGATGTCGGGAGCAACGCCCCCGACGATATTCGTGATTACATTGCTGATAAGTACTTGAACGATGGAATTGATTACGTGATAATCGGGGGCGACGACGACATCATACCCGCCAAGGATCTGTACGTTCGGATGTCGCCGGGAGGCGAGGTCGAATACAATATGCCTGCCGATCTGTATTTCTCGTGTCTCGATGGCACTTACAATTACGACGGCGACTCTTACTGGGGTGAGCCGAGCGACGGCGAGGGCGGCGGTGATGTCGACCTTGTTGCGGAGGTCTATGTCGGTCGTGCATGTGCCGGTAATCTCACAGAGGCAACACGCTATGTCGATAAGACATTGGAGTATGCCACAAATGCGGATCCCTATCTGCAGAGTGTACTGATGGTGGGCGAGTACCTGGGATTCGGTGGCCCGGCCGAGTACGCGAACAACTACTTGAACGAGTTGATTGACGGATCGACGGAGCACGGATATACGACCGTGGGCATACCGTCACAGGTATTCGACATTCAGACGTTGTACGAAGCAGACGGCAACTGGACGCAGACCGATCTAAAGAACCATATAAATGGGGGCTTGCACATCGTCAACCACCTCGGTCACGGCTCCCCGGACTATGCAATGAAATTCTACAACAGC
>DAOVLC010000341.1 GCA_030631455.1 Candidatus Zixiibacteriota bacterium | reverse complement strand
GTCGATTCCATACCGGCAATATTCGCTATTACACTCGATCCGTTTATCGTGTACACGTCAAATGTCTTCGCGATTCTCGGCCTGCGGGCGCTCTATTTTGCTATGGCAGGAATGATGAAGCTGTTTTACTATCTTAAATATGCTCTCGGGATGATTCTCGCCTTTGTCGGTGTGAAGATGCTGGTTTCCGGCTTCTTAGAGATTCCGACCCCCATTGCGCTCGGTGCGATTGGAGGGATATTCGCCGTGTCAATAGTCATGTCTCTGTTAATTCCGCACAAAGGTGAGGAGTCAAAGTCGGAAGTCGCAGAGCAGGTGGCAAGTGCAAAGGACAAATTGCGCGGTTAGCAACCCATAGAGCCCCGTGCTATTCCTTCTTGCCGGAATCAGCCTTCTTCGGTTTGAAACCTATTCTGTGAAACGGGTTCACAATCGATGATGCGATGTTCGTCAGATGCGCCGAAGTCCTCTTTAGATATCTGGTGTATAACGCCAGTGTTGCA
Source organism: Candidatus Zixiibacteriota bacterium (assembly GCA_030631455.1). Taxonomy (GTDB): domain Bacteria; phylum Zixibacteria; class MSB-5A5; order JAABVY01; family JAHJOQ01; genus DAOVLC01. The sequence continues at coordinate 2,642 of DAOVLC010000341.1, read as the reverse complement.
TGCTCTCCCGGACTTAGATCCTTGATCTTCTCATTGATCAGCTTTTTCAGCATCTGGTCGCAACCTTTGGTGATGCCTCGATGTCCTTCGAGGATCTTGACTGCGAAGGCTCCATCGAAATTCTCGAGGGCGCTTGTGGTGTTCCTCAGCCGTTCCGAAATTAGCTTCTCCACGTCAGTATACCTTTCCTCGTATTTCCCGAGTTTGAGGCGTTTCGGATGCACCAGAGCAAGCTCGGCGATATTCTTGCAGTAGTCGCCTATCCGCTCGACATCATGAACGATGCTTGTGACAACAAGCGCGGCAGCGACATCGAATCCCTGTTGGATAGACAGATGGGTCAGCACTTTCTTGCGAACCTCGCGCTCGAACTTGTTGACCTTTCGATCCTTCTCTCGGAAATCAAACTGCAACTTTGCCGTATCGGAGCGGCGCAGTGTTCTGACAGCCTCGTCAAACATCTCCTGGTCCTCTTTGAGCATCGTTATGACATCGGAGTATGCCTGATCCAGCAGGCTCTCACGGCTAAACAGTCTTATCAGTTCTCTAAGCATATTCTTACCTCATTAATATAACAATCATGAGTGGGATTACGTAGAAAAAAAGAATGATGAATAGTATTGGGAGCAGCCTGTTCCTGGTTGCTATTCCGGCAACAAACTCGGCGATCCTGATCGGTATGAACTTCAATGGCCAGACAATCGCTATGCCAAATACATTAAATGTTAAGTGTGCGAATGCAACCGCCATGGCTGCGGAAGACCCTGTTGCCAGTGAGGCCAATATCGCTGTTATTGTTGTCCCGACGTTTGCGCCAAGCGTGTAGGGGAGAACCTGACTCAGAGTGAGGAGTCCCGCTCCTGCGAGTGGTATTATCAGGGACGTCGTGATAGAACTCGACTGCACCATGACCGTGAACGCCAGGCCAAACAGCAGACTTATCAGTGAGTTCTTGAAAACAATCTTGTCGAAGAAAACCTGTATTTTTGACACCACCACCGACTTAAGGATCTTAACAAGATATTTCAGAGAGAGAAAGAGTAGAGCAACTGCAATCAGAATAATGACCCACGGGCTGCTCTGGGCAAGCTCCACAATGAAAACGGTGGTCGGCTTGATGATGAGTATTACCGGGCTGGTGAACTCGGCGCCGCCGACGCCGACAAACAGGCCGGAGAGAGACTCCGCGATCCTCCCCAGGATATTGAAGTAGACCTGAAAGGGAAAAATTACAATTACCGTAATCATGTTGACAACGTCATGTACGATTGCTGCAGAGTATGCACGCCTGAAATCCTGCCGGTGAGCGATCTGTCCGAACGACACAATCGTATTCGTCACTGTGGTACCCATATTCGCGCCCATAACCATCGGAATCGCGCCCGGGAGCCCGATTGCTCCTCCAGCAACCATTCCTACGACAAGCGACGTCGTAACGGATGAACTCTGCACAACACTCGTGACTATCATGCCAATCACCAGCGCCAGAAACGGATCGGATGTGGTGTCCATAAGCTGCTTGGCGAAATCTCCTCCGAACAGCTTGAAAGAAGATTGAAGAAGTGAAATTGAGAGGAGAAACAGATAAAGCAGTACCGGAATCTGTAAGACTGGAACGATCCTTCTTAGCGCTTTCATCAGGTCACTGCTCATAAAACGGCGGGAATATACACAGAATAATCGGCGAAGGGTATTGTTTTTTTGGAGGCTCACACTTTTCTTCAGATATAAAATAGAGGCCAAGAAGCCAGCCATCGAGAGACCCATGATCCGGCCAAATTCGGATAGGAAGTACCCTGAATTTTGTGAATGATTCCCAATGTTGCTTGCGGTTGAAAGGTGATTTCTCTATATTGACTTAAAATGGACTTGTACTGGTTAGAACTGGTAGTCATCCTCCTGTTGATCCTGGTCAACGGGTTCTTCGCAGCTTCGGAATATGCTCTTATCTCCGCCCGAAAAAGCAAAATCGCTCATCTGGTACAGAAAGGGAGCAGGAATGCTAAGCTCGTTCAGCAGTTGCAGGGAAATCCGGATGGGTTTGTCGCAGCTATTCAGGTTGGAATCACTCTTGTAGGGACGCTGGCATCAGTAGTAGGCGGCGCCACGCTTGTCGAGCACCTGACTGGCGTTTTCTCCGAATCCGCTACTCCGGTTCTGAGGGATTTCGCCGGATCTGCCTCGATTGCCATCGTCGTGTTTTCCATTGCTTTCCTCACACTGGTTGTCGGTGAGCTTGTGCCCAAGCGCCTTGGATTGCAGCATGCCGAGAGGATTTCGCTCTCGGTGGCCAGACCGATGGGCCTGTTTCTCAAGCTCGCCTTCGTTCCGATTAGAGTGCTGGTATTCACAAGCGGGCTGGTGCTCAAGATCATGCGTCAGGACAAAATTTCTACGAGTGGCGGCATTACCGAGGAGGAGATAGTCCAGATTATCGCTGAAGGGCGAAAGACCGGCGAATTCAGCAAGACGGAACAGGAACTTGTGGCCTCGGTCTTCGAATTCACAGACGTCACGGTGCATAAAGCAATGACACCGCGTACCGATGTATCTGCAATCAGCGTTGACTGGCCGACGCAGAAGGCTGTCCAGTTCGTCACCGAGGAGAGCTTCTCTCGTTATCCCGTATACAAGGATTCAAT
>DAOVLC010000373.1 GCA_030631455.1 Candidatus Zixiibacteriota bacterium | reverse complement strand
ATGCGGACATTGCGTCAGAATGACAGCGACTTACGCCACAATGGCGGTCACTATGCCGTAATGACAGAATAATCCGCCGCTCATTTTGCTGTCCGAATCCTCCTAACTATCTCTGTAACAATCACTTAAGCCACCAACCCCTGTTTTGGCACGCCTCCTGCTATATACAAGGTCGTGATGAGAAAGACAAGGGAAACGAAAAAGAAACAAGCAACAGTGAATAAGAGGAGGTAATTGAGATGACATTTGCAGTAACCAGACCAAGGCGGAGTTCCTTCCCGGTGTTCGACGAGATGGACAAGATGTTCAGAAAGTGCGTGAGGAGTGACTGGAACAATGTCGCCGACTTCATGCCGCCGGTTGATATCGTCGAGAGCAATGACGGTCTTACTGTTAGGGCCGAGGTCCCGGGACTTGAGAAGGATAGCTTCAAGGTCTCGGTCGAGGACAATGTCCTGACGATCAGCGGTGAGAAGAAGATGGAACACGACGAGACTGACAAGGATCAGAACTACCATCGTGTAGAGAGGACCTACGGTAGCTTCTCGAGGTCGTTCACTCTTCCGAATACGGTTGATGTCAAGAAGGTCAATGCCAAGTACAGAAATGGCGTTCTCGAAGTGAAGCTTCCGAAGAGCGAAGAGGCCAAGCCGAAAGAGATCGAAATCGACGTAGGTTAAGTGAAGACACTTGAGCTGCCCCGGTGGGGCAATCAGAATGGTCAGTCGATAAAGCCCGCTCCACAAAAGGGGCGGGCTTTCGACAGATGGCAGACAGACAAAATACATGAACGGGGAGTAGTCACATGACAAATAGCAAGAGAATAATCGGCATAGATCTCGGGACGACCAACTCGTGCGTGGCGGTTATGGAGGGCGGCGACGCGGTCGTGATCCAGAACTCCGAAGGGGCACGGACAACGCCGTCGGTTGTCGGGTTCAACCAGAACGGCGAGCGTTTGGTCGGACAGATCGCAAAACGACAGGCGGTCACGAACCCGAAGAACACGATCTTTTCGATCAAACGGTTCATGGGTCGCAAATACTCGGAAGTGACTGAGGAGATCAAGAACTACCCGTACAGGGTAGTAGATGACGGCAACGGCCAGGTCAAGGTAGAGATCGAGGGCAAGCAGTACCCCCCGCCGGAGATATCGGCGATAGTCCTTCAGAAGATGAAGCAAACCGCAGAAGATTATCTCGGCGAGAAGGTCACCGGTGCGGTCATCACGGTCCCGGCGTATTTCAATGACTCGCAGCGACAGGCTACGAAAGACGCCGGCAAGATCGCAGGGCTTGACGTCAAGCGCATCATAAATGAGCCGACCGCGGCATCGCTCGCGTATGGACTCGACAGGGAGAAGGAGGGCAAGATAGCTGTGTACGACCTCGGCGGCGGTACGTTCGATATTTCAATCCTCGAAATCGGCGATGGTGTGTTCGAGGTCCTGTCGACCAATGGTGACACACATCTTGGCGGCGATGATTTCGACAAGCGGATTATCGACTGGCTCGTTGACGAGTTCAAGAAAGAGCAGGGAATCGACCTGTCGAGCGATCCGATGGCTCTGCAGAGACTCAAAGAGGCGGCCGAGAAGGCCAAGATCGAGCTGTCGTCGACTCTTGAGACGAACATCAATCTACCATTCGTGACTGCGGATCAAAGCGGCCCGAAGCATCTGAACGTAACTCTGTCTCGCTCTAAGTACGAGCAGATGGTTGACGACCTGATCGAACGAGCGATCAAGCCATGCCAGTTGGCGCTTAACGATGCTGGCCTGAAACCGTCGGATATCCACGAAGTCGTGCTCGTCGGTGGAATGACTCGTATGCCGAAGGTGACCGAGTCGGTCAAAGAGTTCTTCGGAAAGGAGCCGAACAAGAGCGTCAATCCTGACGAGGTGGTCGCGATTGGTGCGGCAATCCAGGGTGGAGTGCTCGCCGGAGATGTGAAAGATGTCGTGCTTCTCGATGTCACGCCGCTTTCACTCGGAATCGAGACTCTCGGCGGTGTCTTCACCAGGCTGATCGAACGGAACACGACTATCCCCACCAAGAAGTCGGAGATTTTCTCGACTGCTCAGGACAATCAGACAACGGTCGAGGTTCATGTTCTTCAGGGTGAGCGCGAGATGGCACTGAACGACAAGACAATTGGACGGTTTCATCTCGATGGAATTCCACCAGCGCCGCGCGGCATGCCGCAAATCGAAGTGACATTTGATATCGATGCGAATGGTATCCTGAATGTCTCTGCGAAAGACATGGCGACAGGCAAACAGCAGCAGATCAGAATCGAAGCCTCCTCCGGGCTGACCGAGCAGGAGATCGAGAAGATGGTCAATGACGCGAAGTCGAATGAAGGCGAAGACAAGAAGAGGCGCGAAGAAGTAGATACCCGCAACCGTGCAGATCAATTGGTGTTCGAGACGGAGAAGAATCTGGAGAACTTCAAGGATCAGATCGATCCCGACACAAAGGCGAAAATCGAAGCGGCGGTCGGACGTGTGAAGGAAGCGCTCAAAGGCTCTGATCAGTCCGAGATCAAGGCATCGACTGAGGATCTTCAGAAAGTATGGCACGAGGCCTCGGCGAAGATGTATCAGCAGGCCTCATCGCAGGAGGGGGCACAGCCGGGCGGGCAGGCCGGTGCGCAGTCGCCTGATGAGGGCAAAACCGTCGATGCGGACTATAAAGTCGTCAACGACTGATGTGTCGGCAACTCTGGTTAAGACAGATGTCCGGAGCTTGTGCCGAAGGGCGAGTCGCCCTCTAGAAGTGCGCGCAGTGGCTGTGCCGCTGCGCTTACACGCCCAGGCTCTGTGGGCGGAGTAGCTGGGAATCGCAGGGGCACAGCCCCTGCGAGCACAATGTATCAGT
>DAOVLC010000045.1 GCA_030631455.1 Candidatus Zixiibacteriota bacterium | reverse complement strand
CCTGAGCTAATCGGTTCGGCTCGAACGGGAGTCTCACTTTGTACAGCGCACTGATAAGACGCTCCGGCCCGACCGCGAAACCGACCCGCAACCCGGCCAGCCCATACACCTTGGAAAACGAGCGGGCAACTATGAGGTTCTCGTAGTGATAGTGCAGGCCATCCAGGTGGCCATCGTGTTCGGCGGCATAAGCATAGTACGCTTCGTCCAGTATGACCAGTACATGCTCGGGCACCCGGCTCATGAACGCTTCGAATTCATCGGGACCGAACATCATACCGGTTGGGTTGTTGGGGTTCGCTATGTAGATAATCCTGGTATCAGTCGAAATCGATTTGACAAGAGCATTCAAGTCAAAATTGTGTTCTTTCAGAGGGATTAAACGCAGCTTTCGTGCCAGTCTGAGAGTATTGACAAAGATTCCGACAAATGTCACGTCCGAGGTCAGCACTTCGTCCTGTTCGGAAGCGAAAGTATTTATGACATATCCCAAAAGGGCATCGGTACCGTGAGTGCAGATGATCTGCGACGGCTTCCTGTCATACCTCTCGGCAATTGCTTCGACGAGTTCGGTTGAGCGGGGATCGCCGTATCGATGCACTTCAGAGACCTCGTTTTTCACAGCAGCCATGGCCATTGGCGAAGGTCCGTGCGGGTTCTCATTGGAGGCCAGTATCACAATACGGCTTAGATTCTTCTCCTGAGCCAGCTCGCTGATGGACTTACCGTCCAGGTACGGCTCGAGTGCCAGTGTGTGTTGTGGTAAAGCAATCATAATTGTCTTAGTCCTGCAATTCTATCTCGATGTCTATCCGGTCAACAGCCAAGACTGCTGCCTTGGTATGTTCGAAACCGACCGTCTATGTGGAATCATCGCACTTCAGCACGAACCTTGCATCCACTGCTCTTGAGGACTCGTGGTCGGCGGTCACAATAAATGGATTCACATCAAATGACTCCAACTGCGGGAAATCCGACACAAGTTGTGAAAGCCGCAGAATTGTTTCCTGAAGACATTTGAGATCAACAGCAGCGCCGCCACGGAAACCGGTGAGAAGCGGATAGCCTTTGATTGACTCTATCATCTCCTTGACATTATATTCCGTTACCGGATGGATTCTGAATGCCACATCCTTCATAACCTCGACATAGACTCCCCCAAGGCCGAACATTATCAGCGGCCCGAACGACGGGTCCTGGTACATACCGATGATTGTCTCAACACCGCCGTGTACCATTTCCTGCAAGAAAACGCCTGCGAATCCATCATTGGACTCGCTGAATTGCTGCTCCATCGCAGTGAAGGCTTCCGCCACCTCGGTTTCAGTTCTGAGATCAGTGGCCACTCCTCCTACATCCGTCTTGTGCAGAACATCAGGGTCGTTGATTTTCATAACAACCGGGAATCCAAGCTCGGAGGCTGCCTTCTTTACATCCTTGAGAGTAGTGGTTTTGATCGATTTGGCGATATTGATGCCGTATGCATTGAGAAGTTCGAGGGCCTCCGGGCCCAATATGGTCGTACGTTTCTGCTCTACAGCCTGATCGACAATCGTCGAAGCACGATCGTTGTCAACCTCAAAGGTGACCGTTTCGCTTTCCGGTGTGTCCTTTCGTTTCCGGCAGCGGACCAGAGAGGCCATCGCCTTGGCCGCCGATTCCGGGAAAGTGTAGATCGGAATCTTATGTTTTACCATCTCCTCCGATCCGGAAACACCGGATGGAACCGCCATGAAACAGCCCAGCACCGGCTTGTCATTCTTGTGCTTTTCGATCATCTCAACTATACCGCTGATCACGGCGTGATGATCGACTACTACGGGCGGTACGAAGATCACTATCACAGCATCAACGTTGTCATCGGAGAGGACTGCATCCATCGCTATCCGAAACGAATCTGGTCCTCCCGCGGCTATGACGTCTACCGGATTATTTATGGAAGCCACTGCGGAAAGGTTTTCCTTGAGCAGCTTCAGTGTCTTGTCCTCGAATTTGGCCATTCTCAATCCGAGACCGACTACGGCATCGGTAGCGAGAATTCCCGGCCCGCCGGCGTTTGTTATGATGGCAATCCTGTCTCCGCGGGGCAGCGGCTGGTTAGTGAGTGCGACAGCGGTATCAAAAAGCTCGTCAACCGACGATACACGTAGAACGCCGCACTGTTCAAAGAGTGCATCCGTGCCGACATCAATCCCGGCCAATACCCCCGTGTGAGAACTGACCGCCCTTGCGCCGGCATCGGTACGTCCGGCTTTGACAGCTACTACAGGTTTTTTGCGAGTCATTCCGCGTGCAATGCGGGTAAACTCCCGGGGGTTCCCGAAGCTCTCAAGATAGAGCAGGACTACTTCGGTTTGAGGGTCATCCCGCCAGTATCTTAATAAAGCATTGCCCGAAACGTCAGCTTTGTTGCCGACAGAAGCGAACATGGAGAAGCCAAGATTCAGTTCGTCAGCGTAACCGAGGATTGCTTCGCCCAGAGCTCCTGATTGGGACATGAACGCGACTTTTCCTTTCGGAGGCTGGGATCTGGAGAAAGTAGCGTTCATCGAGATGTCAGATGCCGTATTCAAGATACCGAAGCAATTGGGACCGATCATTCGCATGTTGTATTTTCTGACGATTTCGACCAGTTCAGCTTCCTTCGCTATGCCCTCTCCGCCGATCTCTTTGAAACCGGACGAGATGACCACCACGCCCTTGACTCCCTTCGCCCCGCACTGTTCGAGAGTAGGTGCTACGAAGTCACTGGGGACTACGACTACCGCCAGATCGACCGCGTCCGGCACATCGAGAATCGTCGAATAACACTTGATGGAATGGATTACCCTGGCTTTGGGATTGACAGGGAAAACGGTGCCGTTGAAGTGGTGTTCTATCAAATTGTGAAGAATAGTATTGCCGATTGAACCTTTCTTGCTGGATGCTCCGATCACGGCAATTGACTTAGGCCTGAATATTCCGTCGAGACTATTGTTCATATGCATATCTTCCATGTTTCTTGTTTCTAAAGCGCCCGGAATATAGGAGAATAAAACACGATTCGCAAGTGGAAATCGGAAGACCGGCATTTTCAGGCTGAATTCACTACCGCTAAGCTCATCTGCAAACTGATTGGTTGTATCGAGTCGGACTGATACATGCGGGAAAAACCAGCATAACATCGCATTTCACTTGAAGTTTCTGAGTTTTGGGATATATTCCGGGCAGCATTGGCGCGACGGTTATCACGTCGCTTGAAGCATCATCGATTAGTGCACGGAGGGTGCGTGAACATACGACTTCTTAGATATAGCATGCAGCTTTTCTTCCTCGGGGCGATTACATATCTGGCTCTGGGATGGGGTTCGACCGGTTTTGAGGCATTCTGTCCATTTGGCGGCGTCGAAGCGCTCTATGGTCTCTTCACGACCAGGAACTTCACCTGCGCGCTGGCTCCACTCAATCTGTCGATCTTCCTTGCTGTAGTGGTGTTGACAATCATTACAAAACGGACATTCTGTGGGTGGGTCTGTCCACTCGGGTCAATTGCAGAGTGGATCGCACGGCTTGCCGACAAGATATGGAAGAAACGTCCGCAGATTCCGAAGGCAGCGGACAGCTATCTCAGGTTCCTGCGCTATCCTGTTCTGGCGATTGTCCTGTATTACACGTATATGATTGGCGATCTCGTTTTCAGAGGCTACGATCCTTTCTATATCATCTTCTCCGGCATGGGTCACGGCACTCTTGGTTGGATCAGTATCGGCACTATTGCGATTTTTGTTGTCGGCTCTTTTTTTCAGCAGATGTTCTTTTGCCGTTACCTCTGCCCGCTGGCTGCCGTACTCGATCCGTTTTCGAAAATCGGCCTAATTCGAATAAGGCGCAACATCGAGACATGCACCGACTGCACACTGTGCAACAAGAGATGTCATTTCGGACTGGAGCCGATGGCTATGCACAAGGTGAGCCATCGCGACTGCGTCAACTGCCTCGAATGTGTCGAGGCTTGCCCTGTGGAAGATTGCCTCGAAGTCAGGGTTCTGTAGGAGAATCGATATGAAAGTTCCAAAGATGGCTATTCCATTGCTTGTACTTCTTTTCGTTGTCGACGGTGAACTCGACTGTCGAGTCACCGTCGACGGCCTCAAATGCAGAGGAACCGCCGGCTTCTTCACAAGCCAGTTTGAGAACACTCCCGGGATTGAGAGCATAACGACCTATGCCGTGAACCACAAAGCCATATTTGTATACGATTCCAGGATAATCACTCCCGACCGGATCAAGTCAATCTTCGAAAAGGAATTCCGGATGGAGGACGGCACGTTTCAGTCTGTTTTCAGTGAGATAGAGAGAACAGAGAACTTGTCAGAGCGCTAACTTCTCGTGATGATATTGCACCACTTCTCATAACCGCCCTGCTTTGCTCGCGTCACAGACCGATAGAACCGGGACAACCGACTCGTGACGCTGCCGCATTTGCCCGACCCGATCTGCCGTCCGTCCACTGAGACGATTGCGTTTATCCCGGCACCTGTGCCGCACAGGAAAACTTCGTCGGCTGTGTACAGCGATCTCGGCGTATACAGTTTCTCATCGACCTTGATTCCGAGATCTCGCTTGCAGAATTCGATTATCGACCTGCGAGTGATCCCATCAAGCACACCGATTGACAGCGGTGAGGTGATGCATCTGCCTTTCTTGACCATGTAGAGATTCATTCCGAACGCTTCGGTCACGTGCCCATTGATGTCTTTCATCAGGGCGATCTGCCCGCCTCGTGCAACGACCTCTCGCTGGGCAATGTATGAATTCACATACATTCCTGTGATCTTTCCGACAGAAGGGACAGCGGCAGGGGGAATGCGGACGACCCTGGAGAAAGTCGCGTTGAGTTCTCGCAGCCTGTTATTGCGAACCGGTTGGCAGAATATCGCGAATTTCGCGGCGGACCACTTTGCGAGACCTATACCTTCGTGTGAGCAGTAGATCATCGGCCTGACATAGGTGTCCTTGGGAAAAGCATTTCGGAGAACCAGCCTTATAACAGCACTCGATACTTCGTCGTGTGAGACAGGAGATTCGATATGCAGGACTTCACATGTTCGCAGGAGCCGTGAGACATGATCATCGAGGCGGTACAGATTCCATCGCCCCTTGCCGAGATAGAATGCCTTCATTCCCTCGAATGCGCACGTCCCATAGTTCAGCGCATGAGTCTTGATCGAGACCTTTGCCCGTTCTTCCGGTACTATTTTACCGCCGAAAAATGCGAAGACATTATTGCTCATTGAAATATCCATGCAGCGCCTTGAGCGCGAGAATATAGCTAAGTTTTCCGAAGCCCGAAATCAGGCCCCATGCCCCCGATGCGGTCAGCGACTTCTGCCTGAATTCCTCCCGCTTGTAGATATTCGACAGATGTACCTCGACAGCGGGAATCGAGATCGATTTGAGCGCATCGAGTATTGCAACAGATGTGTGCGAATAGCCCGCAGGATTGATGATAACCGCATCGCGTTCGCGTCCCGCCTTGTGAAGCAGCTCGATAATTTCTCCCTCGATGTCGCTCTGATAGAACGACAGCTCAAGGTCGAGCCCAATAGCTGCCTCCTTCATCGACTCGTTGATCTGATCGAGCGTGTCGCTGCCGTAAACCTCAGGTTCGCGGGTTCCGAGCAGATTGAGATTCGGACCGTTGATAATCATTACTTTCTTCATGGTTTACCGCTCCATGATTTCGTTACTCTGTCAAAAGAAGATCTGAACTGTCGTTCCGTCACCGTGTGTATGACAGGCTTTGCGAAAGATTCGAGCAGAACGAACCGTATCTGTTCGCGAACCCGCTTCTTGTCGCGCTTGATTACCTCCCAAACACCGTCTGGAGAGATGCCGGCTATCGGAAACGATCTGTATAATTCACGTATCCTTTTCGTCCCCCAGGCGACTGTCTCGTCATCCAGAGAACAGAGTCTCCTCGACAATTCCAATGCGACGAGCATGCCGCAGGCCACCGCCCTGCCATGTGTCATCTGCCGATATTTCCCCAGTGCCTCAAGCGCATGCCCGGTTGTGTGTCCGAAGTTCAGAATTTTGCGGAGTCCGCTCTCAAACGGGTCTTTTCGAACAACATCGAGTTTCAGTTTCACTCCCTGTTGAATGATCCGAGAGATGAGTTCCTCGCGATCTTCGGCATGACTCGATTGATAGTGTGTAATCAGCTTTCCAAGTGAGGCCGACTTGACCAGGGCCATCTTAACCAGTTCTGCCATCCCCTCCCTGAGATGCTGCGGCCTCAATGTTCTCAGGAACATCGAATCCGCAATTACCGAAACCGGCTGTTTAATCGTGCCGACTATGTTCTTTGCGGCGGGGAGATTGATACCGTTCTTACCGCCGATAGCCGCATCAATCTGCGCAACCAGAGTTGTCGCAATAAGGGCATGGCGGATGCCACGCATGAATGTCGCTGCCGCAAACCCCGTAATATCACAGATCACACCACCGCCGACTCCTATCAAAATTGATTCCCTGTCAGCGCCCTTCTTAAGCAGCCAGTCATGGATTTTCAGCTGGTATCGATAGCTCTTGGTTCTCTCACCGGCGGGGAGCACTAGAATGTCCCCCGGACAGCGAACGCCATTCAGATATTCTCTCAATTGGGATTCATAGTGTTTGTTTACGTTCCTATCGGTGACGATGAACATAGTGCTGCATCCAACCTTGCTGACCACGCTACGGAGCTTGCTCGCTGCACCCTGACCCGCTACTAGTCTGCAGTGAGCCGCAGGGAACGGGAACTTGACCGTCGTGTCATACATCGGACGTTTGCTCCCTGTAGACCTCTATCACCTTGGCTGCGGTCTCTTCGATTGTCAGGTCGTCGTTCTCGATCTGGAACGGAATCCGGTCGTAACTCGGTTTTCTCTCGTCCAGGATCTTCGCTACACTCTCTTCGAGATTATCACCCATCAAGAGTGGCCGGCAACAGGATTTGCTGAGACGATCTGCCAGAACTTCTGCCGATGCCATCAGGCAGATCACAATGCCGTTTTCCATGAGATCAGATAGGTTCTCCTTCGGAACTGTCATCCCACCGCCGACGGCCACAACCAGATTGTGCTCACGTACGATCGTTTTGACCACCTCTCGCTCAAGCGAACGGAAGAATGCCTCGCTTCTTTCGGAGAATATCCGCACGATCGACAGGCCTGTTTGTTCCTCAATCATCCGATCCGTGTCCCAGAGTTGCCTGCCCAGTTTCTCGGCAACAATCTCTCCGGCAACTGTCTTGCCTGCACCCATCGGGCCCGCAAGTATAATATTCGCGTCAGGGGACATTCTCCGAGCCTGTGACAAAGTGGTTTAGACGACGAGTTTTCGCTTTATCGCTGACCTCTCCCTCCGATAGTTTTCGATCTTAATGCCTGTGAGGATCTCGAAACCTCTTAAGGCCTGGAATATCAACAGGTCAATGCCGCCGACAACTCTGGTACCGGGCGGTAGCTTTCGATTCTTCAGGCCGTACGCAGCTTCGAAAACGACTGTTGCAGAGCGAATCGTAGCGGCCGGCAATATCTTCTCAGTAGCAATAGGCGTGGCGTTGAAGACGATTTCCCAGGTCGAACCCTTGAGTCTGCTCTTGAGCACTGGGAGTTGATGAGCCTGGATTCCATTCGATCCGTTCTCAATTCCGAACACGGAGAGCATTTCCTTGAGTCGCTTTCTGCCTCGATTCACTATTGATATTCCACCCGGTTCACAGGACACGGCATGCCCAAGTATGACTCGCGCCGTGCCTCCGGCACCGATGATGAGTATCCGCTTCTTTTTCAGCGATGGTACTTTTGCCTGACGGAGAACCTGCTCCACGCCGACAATGTCGGTATTGTATCCTACCAGTTTGTTTCTCTGCACAGAAACAAGATTCACTGCCCGGCAGTATCTCGCAGATGAATGAACCCTGTCAAGGTGTTGAATAATAGCGCACTTGAAAGGGATTGTGACGCTGAATCCGGCGACATCGAGCAGTCGCGCTGACTCAACGAATTTGGTCAGCTTATCCGGTCGGATATCAAAGAAGAAATAGCCGTGCGGCAACCGGAACTTGTCGAAGAGAATCCTGAAAATCTGAGGTGATAACGAGTACGAGATGTTGGATCCTAAGACTCCGTAGACTTTAGGCCTTGTCATTTTCATCAACCAAGCAAACTTTTCATCACATCGTAGTATTCGGGAAATGATATCGAAAGCTCGTCAGAATATGACCCGTCGAATTCACCCTCACAGATGATATTGATTGTCTCCACGGTCATTG
>DAOVLC010000164.1 GCA_030631455.1 Candidatus Zixiibacteriota bacterium | reverse complement strand
TTGATATTGAATGATGCCACGATCGAGATGAAAGACAGCAGAGCTGTCAGGAATAGCATGGGCACAGAGAGACCGTCAGCGCCAAGGTGATAATGAACATTCAGCGCCGGAATCCAACTTGCCTTTTCCACGAACTGCATGGCGGGGGTCGTCCAGTCATATTCCGCAAGCATAATTAGCGACAGAACAAGCGGGATTAAGCTGAAGAACGCGGATGTATATCGAATAGCCTGCATCTGCGACTGCTTGAAGAAGAAGAGGACCACCATCCCGACCAGCGGAATGAAAATCATCAATGTCAGAAGCGGTATATCCATCAGAATCTCCTTCTATGTCGTAACTAAAAAACTTTCAACATTATGGCGAGCGTGACTACTACACCCGCGAAAATAACAATCGCATAGTTCTGTACTTTGCCTGTCTGTGCCTGGCGAATGACCGATCCAATGCCCCAGATCGTATATCCGGCGCCATTGACAAGTCCGTCGACAACGTACTTATCGAACATGTCGTGCAGCCAGGAGAGAAACAGAGTGAACCTGCCGAAGAAGTTTACTATGCCGTCGATGACCGCATTGTCGAATGACCACAGGAATCTGCAAAGCGCAAGAATCGGCTTGATTATGACGGCGCTGTAAATCTCATCGAAATAATACTTGTTCAGAAGCAGTGTATATATCGGTTTGAATCGCTCGGCCATCCTGTCGGGAGATATGGTGCCCTTGCCGTACATCAGCCAGCCAAGCGTTACGCCTGAAACCGCAAAGACCGTAGAGACGAGCATCAGCAGATAGTCGGCATGACCGTGATGCGGGTGCCCGTGAAACACGAAACTACCGAAGCCCTTCGAGAGCCATGGAATCCCGACCCATCCCGCGAAAATAGCGAGAAACGCCAGGATCACAAGCGGTACGGTCATGGTCTTAGGGGACTCATGCGCATGGTCATAGAATTTCTGTACGCGCGGTTTCCCGAAGAATGTCATGAAGCAAAGGCGAGTCATGTAAAATGCTGTCATGAACGCCACGGCGAGTGCAACCAACAGGAAGATCGGCTGATCGTGCGTGGATGCGATAATCTCATCTTTCGACCAGAAACCGGATAACGGGAATATTCCCGCAAGCGATGCCGATCCGATAATGAATGTTATCGCCGTAATCTTCATTTTGTTGCCGAGACCGCCCATCTCGCGGATGTCCTGCGTGTGTGAGGCATGAATCACGCTGCCCGCCCCAAGGAACAATAGAGATTTGAAAAACGCATGTGTCATAAGATGAAATATCCCGGCCGTCATCGATCCGAGGCCGAGCGCCATTATCATATACCCAAGCTGCGAGCATGTAGAGTACGCAAGCACCCGCTTGATGTCATTCTGAACGAGACCAATCGTCGCAGCCATCAACGCAGTGATAGCACCAATGATCGCTACAACCATTGCGGCGGAATCCGATGCAGCAAAGACGGTCGCGCTTCTCGCTACGAGATATACACCTGCGGCAACCATCGTGGCTGCATGGATCAATGCCGAGACCGGTGTCGGACCTTCCATAGCATCCGGAAGCCATACATGGAGCGGGAACTGCGCCGACTTGCCGATTGCGCCGCAGAAGATAAATATCCCGATAGCGGTGAGCAGGCCGGTAGGTATCTGGCCAGCTTCTATCATCGTGAAGACCTCGCCGTAATTCAATGTACCTGCATACGATACAAGCAGTAGCAGTCCGATTATGAATCCGAGGTCACCAGTTCGCGTTGTGATGAATGCTTTCATTCCTGCCGCAGCTGCGGCAGGCTTCGGATAGAAAAATCCAATCAGCGCATAGGATGTCAGACCGACCAGCTCCCAGAATATGAATATCATAAAGAAATTGTTCGCAATAACAAGCCCGAGCATCGAGAACGAGAAGAGTGACAGAAACGAGAAGTACCGTGAGAATCGCTCCTCGTCACGCATGTAGCCGAGAGAATAAATATGAACGAGGGAGCTGACGATGCAGACTACCATCAGCATGATGGCGGTCAACGGGTCGATCAGTATCCCGATCTCAAGATGGAATCCTGTGAGTTCAAGCCATTTGAACGATATTTCAAAAGGTTCGGGATTGCCGAGCACTTTAATGAGAACGATTAACGAGTAGACGAATCCAAGAAGTATTGCGCCGATCGATATCCCGGCAGACAGCTTCTCATTCCAGCGTGTGAAAAACGTTATTATCAGGAATGCCAACGCCGGCAGAATCGGTATTATCCAGGTGTACTCAAGCATAGTCTTACCACTTCATCAGGTTGACACGGTCAACGAAGACGCCCTTGAAATTACGGTATATCAATAGCACAATTGCAAGCCCAACCGTTGTCTCGGCTGCGGCAATGGCGATCACGAAAACCACGAACACCTGGCCAGTGATTTCGACCGGGCTGATAAACTTCGCAAACGCTACGAAATTGATGTTGACGGCATTGAACATCAGTTCGATTGACATGAGAATCCCAATCGCGTTCCGTCTTGTCAGGGCGCCGTACATGCCTATCGAGAACAGGATCGCAGCCAGCGCAACAAAGTGTATCAATCCAACTTGCATCTACTCTTCATCCTTTTTTGCAAGCACCACCGCGCCGATCAAAGCAGCGACAAGCAGTACCGAGACAAGCTCGAACGGAAGCACATAATCGGTCAGGAGCAGATTCCCGAGCATATGCGTTGTGTTCCCGGATATGTGGGGATTCTCAGCCAACGGGAAACCACCTTTCACCGAGAGTGTTTTCGAAGCTGCGCCGAGAGCGATCAGAAGGAAACAGAATGCCACGAGGGATCCCAGTGCCTTCTGCTCGTTGAGTTGCTTTACGTTGAAACTAGTCAGTTGCCGGGTCAGCATGACCGCGAATATCATCAGCATTGCGATTCCGCCGACATAAATCAGGACCTGAACACCTGCCAGGAACTCGGCCTCGCATAGGATGAAAATCCCAGCAACCGAGAAAAGGCAGAGTATCAAGAATAGCGCGGAGTGAAATATATTCTTGAGGCTCACAGTCATAACGGCAGAGGCTATGGTCACGAACGCGATTGTGTAGAAAACCAGTGATGCTGTTTCAGACAACATGACTATTCTTGTGCCTCCGGCTTCTTATCTTCCGAACTGTCCGGCTTGTTTTCCTTTTGGGCTGGCTCGGCCCCAGACTCTGGATTCGATTCGGGTTCTTTCTTCGCATCATCAAAGAGATCTCCACTCGCCGCTTCGGGCTTGGTTTCTGCTTCAGGTTCGGGCTTGCTTTCGGTCTCTTTCTCAGGTTCTGCCTTGGGCTTCATTTCATCTGCTGCAGGCTCAGCGGGTGCAGGCTTCTTCACGACCGGTTTCTTCTTTTTTGGCCTCGGAGTATAGGGGACATCCCTTCCAAGTTCCTGAAGCTTTTTCATATCGAACACAAGTTCACTCTGGTCGTAGACCGAGAACTCATACTTAGTGGCCATTTTGAGTGCAGAGAAATTGCATGCCTCTTCGCACAGACCGCAGAAACAGCATATCGTATTGTCTACCGTGAAGCTCGTAAGATGCCATTTCTTGTCTTCGCCTTTCTCCCTCTCTATAGTGATTGCGGCGGTCGGGCAGGCTTTCTGGCAAAGCAAACAAGCTGTACAGTTCAGTTTGCCGGTCTCTTTATCCGAAAGTAGAACCACGATGCCGCGTGATCTTTCCGGCATCTCCCACCGTTCGTCGGGATACTGAAGCGTGACGGCGCGCTCCGGCAGTCGCAAGGATGTGACCTTCAACCCGAGGAGCAGGTTATAAACGCCATCAATGACTTTCTTGAAAAGGCTCATTATTCTATCCGAATATCCTCTGCCAGAGCTCGTAGCCGATGCCGGTCAAAACCAGGTTCAGGAACGCAAGCGGCAGCAGCCATTTCCAGGCAAACTCCATCAGATGGTCAACACGTAACCGCGGATATGTCCACCTGATCCACATCAGCACAAAAACTACAGCGAGTGTTTTTCCAATAAACCACATCCAGGATGGAAGAATCGGGCCGTTCCATCCCCCAAGGAACAACGTTGTTGCTATCGCAGAAACGGTAAACATGTTCAGGAACTCTGCCAGGAAGAACATGGCGAATTTCATTCCCGAATACTCGACGTTAAATCCTGCAACCAGCTCCTGCTCCGCCTCCGGCAGATCGAATGGAGTCCGGTTGACTTCAGCGGTAGCCGCAATAATGTAAATCAGGAAGCCGAGCGGCTGACGCCAGATATACCAGTTCCAGATTTCCTGCTGTCCTGCGACTATAGTCTGCATGGAGAGCGACCCCGCAAGCATCACAACGCCCAGGATCGAGAGCGTGAGCGGCACCTCGTAAGATATGATCTGAGCGGCAGACCTCATTCCGCCGAGAAGCGCCCACTTGTTATTCGAGCCCCACCCCGCCATCAAGAGACTGATAACGGTGAAGGTCGTGATTGCGATTATATAGAGTATTCCAATATTGAGATCGGCGGGAATCAATCCCTTGCCCCACGGTATGGTGACATACGCCATGAAGCACGAGGAGTAAACAATTACTGGCGCCCAGAAGAAGACCGGCCGGTCCGCATTTGTGGGTGTGATGTCTTCTTTCTGAAGCAGCTTTACGCCATCAGCAAGAGTCTGAAGGCTGCCATGCCATCCCACGCGCATGGGGCCAAGGCGATCCTGAATATGGGCCGATACTTTTCTCTCCCACCAGACGAGGAAGAGCGCCATCACCGCAAGCACTCCAAGCAGCATTGCCGCCACCAGGACATTCACCACTACCGTCAGCGCCACGCCGGTCAACCCGATCTGAGCAAGAAGGTCCCCAAAGAAGGCGAAGAGCTTCTCCAGTTCCATTACCTGTCAACCTCTGGCATGATGGCGTCGAACGACGCGAAGATTGCAACCAGATCGGCGATCTTGATACCGGGCACGATCTCCGGAAGTACC
>DAOVLC010000237.1 GCA_030631455.1 Candidatus Zixiibacteriota bacterium | reverse complement strand
AGTCAATCTCAAGGGCGCTTTCCTCACGACTCAGGCTGTGGCCAAGGTGATGATGAAGCAGAGGAGCGGGAAGATAGTCAGCATTTCATCCGTTGTCGGGTTGATGGGAAATGCGGGGCAGGCCAACTACTCCGCCTCGAAGGCCGGCCTCCTCGGGCTGACCAAGTCAGCGGCGAGAGAGCTTGCCGGGCGTGGCATCTGCGTCAATGCGGTTGCTCCGGGGTTCATCGAGACCGAGATGACTGCAAAGCTTAGCGACAATGCTAAGGCAGCTTTCCTCGATGGCATTCCGCTCAAGAGGGCGGGACAACCACACGACATTGCAAAGACTGTATTATTCCTGTCATCATCGGCGAGCGATTATATCACGGGTCAGGTGCTGGGAGTCAACGGCGGCCTTTATATGTAGGGAAGAAATTGGAGATAAGATATACACTGGAGGTATAGGAATGTCAGTAGAAGCGAAAGTCAAGGAAATCATCGTTGAACAACTCGGAGTCGATCCGGATCAGGTTAATGTGGAAGCATCCTTCGTAGACGACCTCGGAGCTGATTCTCTTGACACGGTCGAGCTCGTTATGGCACTGGAAGAGGAGTTCGGTATAGAGATCCCTGATGAGGAGGCTGAGAAGATCAATACAGTCGGCTCGGCAATCGACTACATAAAACAGCATTCCGGCGAGTAATTAACTGTGTCCGGTCGTCGGTGTGTCATAACAGGTCTTGGAGTACTGTCTCCGAACGGCTCTACTATTGAGGAGTTCTGGGGCAACTGCTTGGCTGGAAAGAGTGGGGTGGCAAGGATTGCGAGCTTCGATCCGGAAGGCTATCCGTCCCAGATCGCCGGGGAAATCTCTGATTTCAACCCGGACGGATTTTTTGACAAGAGAGAAATCCGCAGATCAGATCCTGTTCAGCTCTACTCACTCTATGCGACCGAGATGGCTATCAGGGATTCCAAACTTGACTTTGAGGAATGCGACCAGAATCGATGCGGATGCATAATCGGTTCCGGGATCGGCGGCATTAAGACGTTCGAAGCTCAGCACACGATCTTGCGGGAAAAGGGTCGTAGCAAAGTATCACCCTTTTTCATTCCGATGATGATAAGTGATATGTGTGCGGGCGCTGCTGCGCTGAAGTACAAGCTTAAGGGACCGAATTATGCCACAGTCTCCGCCTGCGCCTCGGGCTCACACGCAATCTCGAATTCTTTCAGGGCGATATGCAGGGGCGAGGCTGACGTGATGGTGACTGGCGGCTCGGAATGTTCGATTACACATCTGTCTCTTGCTGGTTTCTGTTCGGCACGGGCCATATCAACCCGCAACGACGAGCCGGAAAAAGCTTCCCGACCTTTCGATAAAGGTAGGGATGGTTTTGTGATGGCTGAGGGAGCTGCAACGCTTATTCTGGAAGAATATGAGCATGCCAAAAGACGCGGCGCAAAGATGTATTGTGAGGTTGTGGGAGTTGGCATGACCTGCGACGCGTATCATATAACCGCACCCTCGCCCGATGGTGATGGCGCTGCGCGGGCTATCGCTGCTGCGATCAGAGACGGCGGAATTGAACCGAATCAGATCAGCTATATCAGCTCTCACGGCACTTCAACACCGCTTGGCGACATAGCCGAAGTGATGGCGATCAAGGAAGTCCTTGGCGACCATGCATACAAAGTTGCTGTGAACTCCACCAAGTCGATGGTGGGACATCTTCTCGGTGCCGCTGGCGCGCTTGAAGCGGTCGTTTGCGCTATCTCTATCGATAGTGGCTCTGTACATCCAACTGTTAACCTGGACGATCCCGACCCACAGTGCGATCTCGACTTTGTCCCCGATGAGAAACGGAAAGTCAATATCGAGTATGCACTGTCGAACTCATTCGGCTTTGGTGGTCACAACGTGTCACTGCTGTTCAAGGCTCTTGAGGACGGGAAAGCGTGAATAAGTGAGGCATGCCGCCATTGAGGCTGACAAAACTAGGTTCGGCTCTTTCCAGAGTATTCGGCAGAAAGAAGCACTTCGAGAAACTGCAGAATAGAATAGGTTATACTTTCAGGAATATCTCGCTGTTATCGGAAGCACTCTCTCATAGATCATACGTGAAAACCGTTGAGAATCCTGAGAGCCCGTCTTTCGAGCGCCTGGAATTTCTTGGCGATTCCGTGCTTGGGATGCTCGTCGCTGAGCAGCTCTTTATTCTCTATCCGAACAAGCCGGAGGGAGAGTTGACGAAGATGAAGGCATCTCTCGTGAATGAACAGGCTCTGTCAATGATAGCGATAGACATGAATCTTGGAGAGCATATCAAGCTGTCGGATGACGAGGCAAATGCCGGCGGCCGTCTGCGCCCTTCGATCACATCTGACTGTTTCGAGGCGGTGCTCGCGGCCATCTATCTGGACGGCGGAAACAACGCCGCCCGATCTTTTGTAAAGACGTTCGTAATTCCGAGAATTCCGGATGTGCAGAACGATAGTTCGATCAGGAACTACAAGGGGGAGCTGCTCGAACTTGTTCAGGGTGAAGCGGCGGGAGTTCCTCGCTATGAAGTGGTAGAAGAGGTCGGCCCCGATCACGATAAGACTTTTACAATCATCGTATACGCGTTTGGAACGAAGCTCGGGCAGGGGCGAGGTCACTCCAAGAAAGAGGCCGAGCAGGATGCCGCTCACAAGGCTTTGCCGAAAGCGAAGACGATCGCGAAACGAAGACAATTCGAACTGAGAAGTAGGGAGGATAGATGAACATCATAGTGTGTGTCAAACAGGTTCCGGAAATCGCGCTGATAAAAGTTGATGAAGCAAGCGGGAAAGTCGTTTATCCTCAGGGGCCGGGTGTAATAAATCCATCCGATTCGTATGCCCTTGAAGAGGCCTTGCAGATAAGAGAGAAATCGGGCGGCAAGATCACTGCGATATCGGTCGGCGGCAAGGAGACAGAGGTCGCGCTCAAGGAAGCGCTGGCGCTCGGTGTAGATGAGGCCGTGTGTCTTGACGATCCGGCATTCGAGGGATCGGACGGCCAGGCAATCGGCTTTATTCTCTCCAAAGGAATAGAGAAGATCGGTGAGTACGACCTTGTCCTCTGCGGGAAGCAGGCGATAGATTCCGACAATGCTATGGTCGCACCGGCGGTGGCGGAGAATCTCGGCGCCGCGCAGGCGATGTTTGTCAGGAAGGTCGAGAGTTATGATTCCGACAAGATGGTCGTGCAGCGTACTACCGAGGATGGTTACGATACATGCGAACTTGCGTTTCCGGCAGTGCTGTCGGTGGTCAAGGAGCTCAACGAACCGAGACTCCCTTCGCTCAAGGGTAAGATGAAAGCGAAGAAAGCGACCATTCCACACTGGTCGGCGGCTGATCTCGGTGTTGACACAGCCGTGACCGGAGCATCCTCACCATCGAGCATCGATAAGGCGGCCAAACCGCCTCCACGCCCGCAAGGCGAGATGATCACAGGCGAAACGCCGGAAGAGATCGCCGATAAGCTGTTCCGGAAGCTAAGAGAGAATCAGGTTATATAACGGTAGGTCAGTCTTGTAGGCCATGGTTCCGAATTCCGCTAAAGAGGGAGGAGAAACCTAAACCCTAATCTAGTTTTCAGCAAATGTAGGTCAAAAGTCGCAGACTTTTGACTATTTCACGCGCCATTAGGAATCCCTTCCTGACGGTTCGTCAAAGCAACTCAGCAATCCGGCACGCCATCACCATCGACATCGCACGGTTCCGGACCGTCGTAGAAGATGTAGTTAATCAGATGTACCACGTCGTCGATGTCTACCGGAACGTCGCCGCCAGAGCAATCACAATCAGCCTTCAGTAATGGATTCGGAGCAGGCCCGAATAGGAATATATAGTTGATCAGGAAGACCGGATCATCGATATCCACAAAACCGCTCGCATCGGCATCGCCACAAGGTGTCTGATAGACGGTGATATGAATCGGATGATTGGCATCGCTTTATGAAGGTGGGTACCGGGCACGTTCGCTCGATGTAGAATGGTATTTCGAAATTGGTTGAGCCGGCCGGTATCGAGTCAACGCCGATGCGTATGTAGTCACCAGCAGTTGCGGAACCGCCGATGAGAACGAACGCTACGACAATCAGCAAAAAGTGTCTCATTACTCCCCCCCCCATGTCCTTATTCCCTTCCGATTGGGCAGGGGAACATTCGGACTGCGCTGTCACCCTCT
>DAOVLC010000404.1 GCA_030631455.1 Candidatus Zixiibacteriota bacterium | reverse complement strand
TCGTCCATCCGCATCTATTCTTAGTCTTCAGTCCTGGCCATCCTTTCCTGACAGATGATTCTCTTCGCTTTGACAGTTGTAGAGCTTACTTCCGCACTGAGCGCAGGTCTCATCGTACCATGTGAATCGTGCACCGCACATCGAACAACTCCATCGGGTTTCCTGCTCAGTCAGCCAGTTTCGAACGCCGATCTTCTGAATTCGGTTCAGACTACTCAATACAGCTGAATGATGTGGGTGATTGTCGTTCCTGAAATCGATCAGTTGTTGGCACGGGTACTCATCACACTCGACACAGAATTCGATCTGCTTTTCCTGGGCACATTTCTTGAGTTGGCAGTTTTGACTGTAGACACATTCCACACCGCTCTTGCATCCTCTGCACACAAGTTCTTCAGGCTTCATATCCCATTTGCCGGCGGTCTCCGTCAGCTGTTCGGTCTCATTGGCAATCAGTACTGAACACGCCCCGCAATATAGACCGCAGTATGAATCGTATCTGAAAGCCATGCATTGACTCCGTCAGGCGGATTTGCTGTCGTTTGATTCCTCCTGGCTCACCTTCCTCGACAAGTGATGCCCGGTGGCCTCCCATAGTTCACAATATAACACCTGACGAGAGTATTGAGAAACAGATTTTCGGCGCTTATTTGGAAGATTACGGCTTGTCTCGGATAACTGAGCGTTATCTAAGAGGTCCCATGGGACGGTATCGGGACTAAAGTTTCACACCATACCATATCTGCCTTGGCATATCGGGTGTTAGCGGGCTGCCGTCGTAGTCTCCGAGGATTCCGTGGGCGGTCAGTCCGGCGCGTTTTGCGAGTGCGCCGAATTTCTCGGGAGAGTAGAGCCTTACTCGTTCGACAAATGACCTCTTTCCGAGCGAATCTTCAATCTCGATCTTCTTGATCACTCGGCCATTTGCGATCCTGCGCCTCTCGGTTACTCTTGCCAAACCGTTCGGGCCATCGATCTCTCTTTCGGTCACGGGCACGAGGTTCCTGGCCAGATGTGCGGGATTCGGAATGTCTATCCACCACCATCCATCTTTCTTCAGGACGGACGCAATCGACTTGAGTGCCTTCAGATCGTCGGCCATCGTGCGGAAATAGCCGAAAGAGGTGAACCACATTGTGACACCATCAAAGCGTTCCGAAAACGGCAGGCAGCGCATGTCGGCCCTAACCAGCATCGCCTGCATGCCTGCCACACGCAGCCCTTCTCTCGCGTTCGCAAGAAGCGTTTCGGAGAGGTCGACTCCGGTGACCAGTGCTCCGTTCCGGCTGAACGCCAGCATGTGCCTACCTGCACCGCACGCTACATCGAGTACCTGCTGACCTTGTTGAAACGGAAGGTGTTCGATCGCCGAAAGCACTTCACTTTCGGCTGCATCTTCCGAGCGGTGGGAATATATCCAGAGATAGTCATCCCCGAAAGCTTGCTTGTACCATGGCGGAGAGTTGGATTTGGCCATCCGTTTTTTCCAGACACGCATTGAGTCAACCGCCTCAATTCGTTGACAAACTATTGCCAAGTATCGGGCGGTTACCATATTGATAGATGATAACCGATAGAGTAGGAATCCTCAAGTGAATTCACACCTGGGGAAAATTGTGATCAATGCCTGTCAGTTTGGAATCTAACGATCTAACACCGCCGCGACGGCATCCGCAAGATCGCGCACCTGATACGGCTTCTGTACAATACCGAGTATGCCTTCGTTCAGGAGCAGTTTGGTCGTACCGTTGGCATCGTGCCCTGTCGATAGAAGCGCTTTGACACTCGGGTTGATTTCCCTGAGCGCGAGAAAGCACTCCCGTCCCGAGAGCCTTGGCATTACCAGATCGATGATCGCAAGATCAATTTCATCCCGCTTCTGCCGATAGATTTCCACGCCTTCCTGCCCGTCGCATGCAGTTAGCACCGAATAGCCGAGTCCCTCGAGTATTCGCTGAGTAAGCCGAAGGACTATTTCCTCATCGTCCACAACCAGTATCCGCCCCGCTCCTGAGGCAGGCTCACCGTCATTCGTTCGATTCTCCGTTGACCTGTCTGTCTCGGTTAATGGGAGACAGATCTCAAATGTAGTACCCTTGTCCGGTTCGCTCCGGACATCAATCAGCCCCTCGTGATCCTTAACTACTCCATAGACCATTGCAAGCCCCATGCCGGTTCCTTTCCCCTGTTCCTTCGTAGTGAAGAATGGTTCAAATATCCTGTTTTTTACATTCTCCGGAATGCCGGTTCCTGTATCCGTGATGCTGATCGAAATGCAGGGACCCGGCTTAGCCCCCGGATGTGCGTAGCAGTAAAGCTGGTCCAGCTCTACCGCCTCGGTTTCGAAGATCAACTCGCCGCCGTCGGGCATAGCGTCTCTCGCATTTACAGCTATGTTCAGTATGATATTCTGCAATTGGTCGGGGTCACCGAGAACCAATGCTCGGTTGGCGGCCAGTTTCTGCGAGATGTTGATTTTCTTGTCTATTGTCCGGTTCAATAGCTTTACTACTTCTTCAATCATGTGATGCACATTCACCGGGATACTCTGTCTCTTGCCCTTGCGAGCGAAACCCAGAAGCTGCTGTGTGAGTTTGGCCGCTCGTTGTGCTGCCGTCTCGATTACATCTGCCGACTCGTAAGCGTCGCTCTCGGGATTCGCGTCCAGCTTGAGAAGATTTGCGTGCCCGAGTATTGCTGTCAG
>DAOVLC010000256.1 GCA_030631455.1 Candidatus Zixiibacteriota bacterium | reverse complement strand
CTCTATGTCGTTGTCCATCCGCTCAAGCTCACATTTCATGTCATATATGGATTCGGCAAGCTCGGTGTCCTGCTCCTTTAGAGAAATGACCGATTCGCTAAGCATCTCTAGGGCCAGTGCCCCCATGTCTAGGATCTCTCTCTTCAATAGGTTCAGTTCGTTGTGAAACTTCTCTGTCATATTTTCCCTCCTTGAATTCAGCCAAACCTTCCTGTGATGTATTTCTCTGTAAGCTCGTTGTCGGGGTTTTCGAATATCTTTGTAGTACCCCCATACTCAATGAGCTTTCCCAGATACATGAATCCGGTATAATCGCTCACCCTGGCTGCCTGCTGCATGTTATGGGTCACTATGATCAAGGTGTAGTCCTTTTTAAGGACATTGATTGTCCCCGAGGGACAATTCGCGCTGATGACATGTCGTCCAGTCATCTTTTTGACACGCCCAACGTTAGCCGTAATATCGTCCGTTGATACGGAAGGGTGACTGCCCCCGATTGTCCCTTTTATTGAGGTTTCTGAAAAAAGGGTAAACGAGGACAATTGGGTACAATGACGGTATGAACATCAACCGGAGTTTGAACTGCGGTTCACTAGGGGTAGTGGATCCGTTATGCAGTTCTCATCCAATGTTGGGAAGATGGGTAGAAATACATGACAACATGCATCCGAGTCCAGAAAGGACAGACCTTTTGATATGTCCTCACAACAAAAGGGCCGGGGCGAATGTGGACACTAGCCCTGAGCCTTCGAAGGATCGGCCGCCCGCAGAACTTCTCGCCCGGAATATCGAGAGCGACATTCCGGTTGACTTGCTGTTGACAACACTTTACATTTAGAACTTAAACTGTCCATCCGGGGAAGGAGGTCTATTTTGAAAGATAAACTCCTGGAGATTATCGAGTATCTGAAGTCGAAAGGTGTCGACTATGCCGATATTCGACTCGTTAGGACCGAAACCGAACGCCTTAAAGTCAAAGATGTCACGGTCGATTCGATCGTGCATGATGTGGACCAGGGCATCGGAATCAGGGTCATCGCTGACGGCGCCTGGGGTTTCGCCGCCAGTTCATCTGTCAAATCGGGAAGCTTCCGCAAGACAGCCAACCGCGCACTGCAAGTAGCGAAGGCATCCGCGCTTACCAAAAAAGGAAATGTGATCCTCGCCGAGACGGAAGTGCATCAGGATCACTACGAAACCGCGTTTGAAATCGATCCGTTCAAAATCAGACTGAACAAGAAGATCGATCTACTGCTGAAAGTAAACAAGCTTCTCAAGCGCAAGAAACTGATTCACATGGCCGAGAGCCAGATGGATTTCTTCAAAATCCACCAGATATTTGCATCAACCGAGGGATCGCTAATCGAGCAGGATATCCTTCAGTCGGGCGGCGGTTACTGCGCGACGGCGGTCGATGGCAGCGAGGTGCAGCGGCGGTCGTACCCGACTTCCTTCGGCGGTGATTATGCCTGCGCCGGGTATGAATTCATCGAGGGCTTGCAGCTTCTCGAAAATGCGGAGCGTGTCAGAGAAGAAGCGATCGCCCTGCTGAAAGCCCCGCCGATGCCTGCAGGCGCTGCGGATGTGATATTAGGGGGATCACAAATGGCTCTTCAGGTGCATGAGTCTTGCGGACATCCATCGGAACTCGACAGGGTACTCGGTACCGAGATATCTCTCGCCGGAGGATCGTTCCTCTCTCTCGATCAGGTCGGCAAACTCAAGTACGGCTCCGACATCGTCAACATCTATGCCGATGCAACCGTGCCGGGAGGGCTCGGTTCGTTCGGATATGACGACGAGGGCGTTAAAGCACAGCGGGCACCGATTGTCGAGAAGGGTCTGTTCGTCGGATACCTGACATCGCGGGAGACCGCGCCGGTTGTCGATCAGAAATCGAACGGCACGATGCGTGCTGACGGCTGGAATTCGCTGCCACTGATCAGAATGACCAATCACAATCTCGAACCGGGCGATGCGAAAATCGATGACCTGATCGCTGACACCGAGGGCGGGTACATGCTGGAGACGAACAAGAGCTGGTCGATCGATGATAAGCGTCTCAATTTCCAGTTTGGTTGCGAGATTGCATGGAAGATAGAGAATGGAAAGAAGGGTCAGATTTACAAGAACCCGCTCTATACAGGCATGACTCCAAAGTTCTGGAACTCATGTGATGCGATATGTGACAAGAGCCACTGGCATGTCTGGGGAATCCCTAACTGCGGAAAGGGTGAACCGATGCAGACGGCTCATGTAGCACACGGTGCCGCGCCAACACGCTTCAGGCAGATAGAAATGGGGGTGAGCAAATGATCGGACAAGACAAAATCTACACGATGATCGAGAAGGTCATGGCCTCATCAAAGGCCGACCAGATTGAAGCAGTAGTGATAGGGGATTCATCGGGTCTCACCCGGTTCGCGAACTCCTATATCCATCAGAATGTCGCGGTAGACAACACAAAGATCACTTTTCGAGTTTCGATAGGCAGCAAGATTGGAACGGCCTCCTGCAACTCTTTCGTCCTTACAGATCTGAGAAGGGCGCTCAAATCGGCCACGACAATTGCGAAGAGGCAGAAGCCGAACCCAGATTTTGACGGTTTCGCGCAACCGGCTGATTATCCGAAGATGGATACATTCGATCAGAAGACCTCGAAATTCAGTCCGAAGCAGCGTGCGTCAAAGCTGAAACGAGTGTTTGCTAAAGGAGCGAAGTACGATTACGACATGGCGGGCGCATTTTCCACAGGCGACGGCGAGGTTGCTGTGCTTAATTCGAACGGTGTGCGGTGCTACCAGCAGTACACGTCTGCCTCGATCAATACGATTGCGACAGGCGAGGATTCCTCGGGCTATGCATCCGGAGTCTCGGTTAAGGTGGACGATCTCGATATTCCGAAGTTGGCAGATGTCGCAGTTAAGAAATGTCGGAAGTCAAGAAATCCCAAGAGCCTCGAGCCGGGCGAATATGAAGTGATACTCGAACCGGCCGCTGTCAGCGAGCTTTTCGAGTGGCTCAGTTTCATCGCATTCGGTTCAAAAGCTTTCGAGGACAACTCGTCCTTTCTCGCCGGAAGGATCGGCGAGAAAGTGATGGGAGAGAACATTACAATTGCAGATGACGCTCTGGTGCCCGCGAACCCGGGGCTTGGTTTCGACTTCGAGGGGGTCCCGAAACAGCGAATCGAGATGATCTCCAATGGTGTCGCCAAAGGAGTCGTTCATAACCTGATATCGGCCAAGCGCGCCGGAACGAAGTCAACGGGCCACGGACTTCCACCTGAAGAGGCTGCGGAAGGAGCTGTGCCGATGAATATGCAGCTTTCCGCCGGTGAATCGACTGCCGATGAATTGATCGGAGAGGTGGAGAACGGACTGCTGGTTACGCGTCTTCATTACATAAACGGTTTCCTCGATCCACGTGTTGCGCTGATGACGGGGATGACCCGCGACGGTCTGTTCCTGATTAAGAACGGCAAACTGCGCGGAGGAGCCAGGAATCTGCGGTTTACCGACAGCATGCTCGACGTATTCTCGAATGTTCTCGGAATGACCTCCGAGAGGGCTGCTGTCGCTGCCTGGTGGGGATCGATGGCGTGCATGTATGTGCCGACGATCAGAGTAGGCAAGTTCAAATTCTCGGGGAAGACGGACTTCTAGAGCGACGTTATAGCAGGGCATCGTCCGACGGAGTCTCGATTAGTGAAACCTATATCGCATCCTCACGTACTCTATTCTGGGTGGTGAGGATGTTTTATATTTGCATTTTCGGGAGGTACGAAGATGTTGAGTCTTAAGAACTTGTTGGTAGCGTTTCTGCTTATTTTCTTTCTCGGATGGCTTCTCTTAATTCTTGCCACTACCGCAAAAGCGGATGATTACATCATTGTGAATTTTGACGATTTGGGGCTGGGTGATCTTGCGAGCAAATCATTTGAGATATCTGCCCCGATGGAAATCCACATAGAAGCCGTAGGAGCGGGCAGGCGATCACAGGATGCGCTCTATGCATACG
>DAOVLC010000401.1 GCA_030631455.1 Candidatus Zixiibacteriota bacterium | reverse complement strand
TGAAGTAATGTCATGAGTACCGACGACTACATCGTTATAATGTCTACCGTGTCCGGCGAAACTGAGGGACAAAGGATCGCAGAGGGACTCGTAAACCGCGGTCTGGCTGCATGCATCAATGTGGTACCGGGAGTGACATCATACTATAAGTGGCAGGGAAAATCGGAGGTCGGCCACGAGTTGCTGATGCTGATTAAGACGCGCGCGAGTAACTACGAAAAAGTCCGGGATGCCATCAAGGAGGTACACAGCTACGAGGTTCCAGAAATCGTCGCGCTCCCGATTGTGAACGGTGACGAATCTTACTTGAAATGGATCGACGAGTCCTTAGGCACGGAGAAATGAGCGTGGCGTTATGACGTACAAACAAGTCGATCAGGGATACATTGTCAGGTTGAACAGGGGAGAGGAAATCGTCGCGACTCTCACTGAATTCGCAAGCAGTGTCAATCTCAAGTCGGGATTTGTTACCGGACTGGGCGCGATATGCGATGTCGAACTCGGCTTTTTCGATTTCGAGAACAGAGAATACATTCGCAAGGAATTCGACGGCGATTACGAACTTATAAACCTCACCGGCAACTTTTCGATTCTCGACGGGCTACCGTTTCTGCACGCTCACATCACGATAGCCGACAGCGAGTGCAGACCGTTCGCCGGGCATTTGTACTCGGCTAAAGTGGCCGTTACCGGTGAATTCCTTGTGACCTCGACCGGTGTCGAAGTAATCAGGAAGCCGGATGAGGAAACCGGACTGAATCTGCTGGAACTGTGATGCCGAACCGTTCATTAGTCGCCCTCCTGACCGATTTTGGCATGGATGACTGCTATGTTGCCGAGATGAAAGGTGTCATGCTTTCGCTTAATCCCGATCTGCACTTTGTCGACATCACGCACTCGATTCGACCCGGCGACATCCGGCAAGCCGCATATCTTCTGTGGCGCTCTCACATGCGGTTTCCGAGTGGCACCATATTCCTGCCAGTAGTCGATCCGGGTGTTGGCGGTGATCGAAAGATATTGCTCTTACAGACGAATGAACACATCTTCGTAGCGCCAGACAACGGACTCCTGACCCGGATCGCGAATGAGCAGGATTATAGAGCGTGGGAAGTGACGGAGAGAAGTCTGATGCTGGATAAGCTCTCGACGACGTTTCATGGCCGCGATATCATGGCGCCTGTCTGCGCACAGCTTTCACTGGGTAATGTGAAACCGTCAGACTTCGGGCCGCGTTTGCAGGAAATAGTGAAGTTCAAGGTAGCGGGTCTGACGGCGACTGCGTCATCAATCGAAGGTGAGGTAATATCCATTGACAGATTCGGCAACGCGATAACAAACATCCCGGCTGAACGATTAGCTAAGCCGGGAAAACCTTCGAACGTTCGAGTTTTCATCGAGCAGGAGATAATTGACTCGATTAGCAAAACATATTCTTCGGTGAAAGAAGGGGAGACGGTGGCATACATCGGAAGTGCCGATCTGATAGAATTGGCAATCAACGGCGGAGATTTCGCAAAACGCTTCGCAGTCAAACCGGGCGACACGGTCAGGGTGGTGAAAGATGAAGAGTGACGGCAGGCCGTCGTGGGACGAGTACTTCATGGCGATAGCCGATCTGGCAGCGACGCGCTCGACGTGCCTGCGCAGACAGGTGGGTGCAGTAGTGGTGAAGGAGAAACGAATCCTCGCGACAGGATACAACGGTGCTCCGAGAGGACTGGCTCATTGCCTCGACATCGGATGTCTGCGCGAGAAGTTGGGCATCCCCTCCGGCGAGAGGCATGAGCTGTGCAGGGCGATTCATGCTGAGCAGAATGCGGTCGTACAGGCTGCGACCTCCGGAGTGGATATTACCGGCAGTACGATCTACACAACGACTTTCCCGTGCAGCTTGTGCTCGAAGATCATTATCAATTCGGGCATCGTCAGAATTGTGTGCAGAACAGGGTATCCCGATGATCTTTCGCGGCAGTTACTCAGAGAAGCGCAGATCAGGATCGAGGTATTCGCCGAGGATGGGAAAATCGAACAGCTAATCCTGGAGGCTGACACCAAATGAAGTGCCCGTACTGTGGTGGTGAGGAAGACAAGGTCGTCGATTCGCGCGCCGTTCAGGATGGGCGCGCCATAAGGCGGCGACGTGAGTGCACGTCGTGTAAGGAGCGTTTCACGACCTACGAATACATAGAGATCGAGGGGTTGACGATCCGAAAGTCCGATGACAGGCGCGAGCAGTTTGATCGTCAGAAGCTGAAAAGAGGGATTGAACTGGCGACTAACAAGCGTCCCGTATCGCAGAAGCAGATCGAGAACATTGTAATCGACATCGAAAACAGCCTGTTTAACTTGTCGAAGCAGGAGGTGCAATCGCAAGTGATCGGTGAAATGATTATGGAAAGACTGCGGGAACTCGACGAGGTCGCTTACGTCCGCTTCGCATCGGTGTATCGCAAGTTCCGAGACAAAGAAGAATTCTACGCGGAAATTCGCAAACTTTTGGACAACGAGAAATTGGGTGACTGAGGACAAAAAGCAAGAGATGTCGTTCCTCGATCACCTCGAAGAACTGCGCAGACGGCTGATCAAGGCGGTACTGGCGGTTGTCGTTGGCGCAGTCGTATCGTGGTTTTTCGTCGATTACGTGATCGATCTACTCGCGAAGTTCGTCGGGCAAGTATATTTCACGGCGCCGGCAGAGGCGTTCATGGTCAGGGTAAAGCTCTCGGCAATCATGGGCATAG
>DAOVLC010000119.1 GCA_030631455.1 Candidatus Zixiibacteriota bacterium | reverse complement strand
GGCAGAAACTGCTTGCGAGTGATCCTGTATGATGCCGTAGAGAGAAACGCCGTATACAGAAAGATTATCCGGTCGACCTTACCGTCTATGAAACGGCTTGTCAGGAAATTCGTCAGGTCACGCACTTTGCCGAGATCCATATTTCCTGAGAAATCGACATAGGATTCGAGTACAGGAAAGTCTCTCTTGCGGAAGTAGTCCCGGCCGCGCCCACCAACACAGACAAGGTCCAGATTCTCGGGAGTGAAGTCCTTCCCAAAGACCTCGGCATTCCTGATCAGGTTCGAGTTAAATGATCCGCAGAGTCCTCGGTCTGAGGTAAAAACCACAAGGATAGTCTTGCGAACCTCTCTCTCCTCGAAAAACGGATGCGAAATTTCACCGGAAGCTGTCGACAGATGACCGAGCATTTGCATCATCTTCTCAGCGTATGGACGGTACGATTTAATCCTCTGCTGCGCCCGGCGAAGTTTTGCGGCAGCCACCATTTCCATCGCCTTGGTGATCTGCTTGGTTGACTGTACAGCCCGGATGCGTTTCTTCAGGTCTCTTATTGTCGCCATTTGGTTTACTCGATAACCAGCCTATTCTTCTGTTGGCTTAAACACGCTGTTGAATTCCTCCAACGCCTTTTCGAGCTTGGCATTGGTATCATCCGATATCACATTTTCCTTGGTAATGTTGTGTCCGACATCCGGATACTTCTCATCTATGAAGTCGAACAGTTCAGTCTCGTATCTGGCGAGGTCGCTCAACGGAATCTTGTCGAGATATCCGTTGGAGCCAGCCCAGATGATAATCACCTGCTTTTCGAGGCGCATGGGAACATACTGACCCTGCTTCAGTATCTCTACCATTCTTTCGCCACGATTCAGTTGAGCCTTCGTTGCCTCGTCGAGATCGGAACCGAACTGTGCAAATGCAGCAAGTTCACGGTACTGCGCGAGGTCGAGACGAAGACCTCCGGCGATTTTCTTCATCGCCTTGGTCTGCGCGTTACCGCCAACGCGGGATACCGAAATGCCAACGTTGATCGCAGGGCGAACGCCGGAGAAGAAGAGATCGGATTCGAGAAATATCTGACCGTCGGTAATGGAAATAACATTTGTCGGAATGTATGCGGTCACGTCACCGGCCTGTGTTTCGATTATCGGAAGTGCTGTCAGCGACCCGCCTCCGAGATCATCATTGAGCTTTGCCGCTCTTTCGAGCAAGCGAGAGTGCAGATAGAACACATCACCCGGAAACGCCTCTCGTCCCGGCGGGCGTCTGAGCAGCAGTGAAAGCTGGCGGTAGGACTGCGCGTGCTTCGAGAGGTCATCATAGAAACAGACTACATGACGCTTGGTATGGAGGAACTCCTCGCCTATCGCGACACCGGCGTAAGGCGCGAGAAACTGCAGCGGCGCCGGGTCTGTAGCAGACGCGGAAACGACCGTCGTATACTTCATCGCTCCGTACTTGCGAAGCGTCTCCACAACCTGTGCAACCGTCGATGCCTTCTGACCGATAGCAACGTAGACGCAGAACACGTCAGTGTCCTTCTGGTTAATTATGGTATCCAGCACCAATGCGGTCTTCCCGGTCTGGCGGTCACCGATTATCAACTCACGCTGCCCGCGACCAATCGGAATCATCGAGTCAATAGCCTTCAGGCCGGTCTGGAGCGGCTCTTTCACCGGCTGACGCTCGACGACGTTGGGTGAGACGGTTTCGATATTGCGATACTTGTCGGTGACTATCGGTCCCTCGCCGTCTATCGGTTGTCCAAGCGGGTTCACGACACGACCTATCATCGCATCGCCAACAGGCACCGAAGCGATTCGGCCGGTGCGCCGAACCGTGTCACCTTCCTTGATCCCCGTATCCGAGCCGAAGATTGCGATACCGACATTGTCTGCTTCGAGGTTGAGGATCACGCCCATGATATCGCCCGGGAACGTAACTAGCTCAGACATCATCGCATCCTCGAGCCCCCAGACGCGCGCGATGCCGTCACCTACCTGGAGAACGGTGCCAACGGACTCAAGCTCGAGCTTGGTCTCGTACTTGGCTATCTCCTGCTTTATTATGGAACTGACTTCTTCAGGTCTTAATGCCATCTGAAACTCCGTATATAGAATCGATTTTTCTCAAAATCAGCGCATGCCGAACCTACGCTCAATGCACCTTGACTGCTTGAAGCTCATTCTTCAGAAGATCAAGCTGGTGCCGTATCGACTTATCGATAATCTGGTCGCCAAGGAATACCACGACGCCACCGATTATCGCAGGGTCGATCTCGGTATATAGCATAACCTTCTTGCCCGATTTCGCCTCCAGCCTGTGTACGAGTAGCTCTTTCTCTCTTTCCGAAAGCGGAATGGCTGTGACCACGCGGGTCTTTACGTAACCCTTGTGCTCCAGCACCATCTCATCGAACTCCTCGGCGATCTCGTGCAGGAAAGAGTTGCGACGCTTTGATACGACCAGCAGCAAGAATTCCTCGAGCATCTTCGATACCTTGCCGGAGAAGATCGCGTGAATAGCCGCGAACTTGTCCTGGTCACGCACCTGGGGCGCTGCAAGAAAACTGAGGAGCGATTTCTCGACCTGCAAGAGATTATCGATATCACGCATCTCTTCTGCGAGTAAATCGACAGCGTTCTTCTCAAGCGCCAGCAGAAACAGGCCATGCGCGTAACGTCTTGCGACTTCGGCTGCAATCATCAGATTTTCTCGACATCACTGATGAAGCCTTCTATCATCTCTCGATGTTTCGCTTCATCAAGCTTCTCGTTTATCATTTTCTCGGTTGCGGCGAGTGTCATCTTCACGATATCAAGTTTCAACTGCACCTTGGCTTTATCGACATCCCGCGCGAGTTCCTCTTTGGCGCGCACGATAAGCTCGTGTCCCTCCTTGCGGGCCGTCTCCTTGATATCGGATGCCACACCCTGACCTTCTCTAACAGCCTCCTGAATCTTTGCGCGTGCCTCCGCCTCTGCTTTCTTCATCCGCTTCTCGTAGTCGGCGCGCAGCTCTTCAGCGTTTTTCAACTCGTCAGCTGCTTTGTCGAAATCACCCTGAATTTTCTCGCGACGTTCATCGATCATATTCAGGAGTGGTTTCCAGGCATACTTCTTCAATATCCAGAGGGCTATGACGAAGCCGAGAATGTGAGTAAGTATCTGTTGCCACTCTAAGCTGATCACAACAGACTCCTGTTTAGCTTAAAGGTAGTTTGGTCAATAAGAGGACGGTTAATACTCCGCCCTAATACTGTTTGCTTCATCCGCCGATCTTGCCTGAAAGGACAAAGAAACCGACGAGGGAATAAATGGTCAGCGCTTCGATAAGAGCCGCACCGATAATCATGCCGACCTGAATCTTGCCAGCGGCCTCGGGCTGACGCCCCATCGCCTCCATCGCGGAGCCAACCGCACGGCCAAGACCGAGACCTGAGCCTACGGCTGCCAGAGCCAGACCAATCGGTAGAGATAATCCCAATGCAGTCTGATAGTCCATGATTCCTCCTACTTAGTTAACCCAATCAATGATCTTCTTCTTCCTGGTGTTCATGCGGCAACATTAGAGCAAAGTATACTGCGGCCAGAAGACTGAACACCAAAGCCTGAATAGTCGATGTCAGGAGTGCCAGAAAAATAAACGGAAGGTGAAGCGGCAGTCCTACAGGCGATCCGATGAAGCCGAGCGTTAGAACACCCAGCCCGACAAACGCCGCAATCAGCACATCCTCACCTGTGATATTGCCGAAAAGACGCAGAGCCAGCGAGAACGGCTTAGCGAGTTCGCCGATGACGTGAACCGGCAGATTCAGCGGGACGAGAACCCACGAGATCACATCCCTCGGTTCACCCATAAGATGGAAAAACCACTTTCCGATTCCGAGATGACGTATCGCGCTACCCTGAACATGCACGAACACGCATATCGCCAGAGCCGCGGTCGTGTTGAGATTCGATGTCGCCGAATGCAGAAACGGTATCAATCCGGCGAAATTCATCAGTAGAATATAGATGAACAACGTGCCGAGAAACGGGACATACCTGGGGCCGTATTTCTCGCCGACGATTCCTATGAAAAAAGTGGAAAGCCCATCCACAAGCATCTCCACCAAAGCCTGCAATCTTCCCGGAATCAATGTCCGCTTCTTGTAGACACGTATCGCCACGACGCACAGAAAAGCGAGGACGAGAAACGCATATATGATGACTTCGAAATGATGCAGGAATGGCATCAGCCCTGTCTCTGGGTGATGCAGAAGATCGTTCAGGAGCGTAATCGCATTCGGAAGGGTCGGAACACCGGACTGGGCGCCGTGCTCTGCGGCGGCAGCGTGAGCCGTATCGGCAACGTGACCTCCGTCAGTCGTAAGTACCATCCAGTAAGGCATAAGATTCACTGCGATGCCCTCTTCTTGCTGTCGGCAAGGTCCATCCAGTTTGAGCCTGCCATCAATCGTCCAAGCACCTTCAGAACAATGATTCCAAAAAGGAGTGTAAATCCGGTTACAAGCGAAGATAACGGGACGATGTCGACTTTCATAATCAAATAGCCAATGAAATAGAAAAGGGGAAACTTGATCATCGAAAACGCAAGAATCGGGACAGGCCTCCGTTCGCCAAGTGTTACGAAGCGCCTGACAAGTCCCATGATGAGCCAGAGATTCACGCAATTGTATGCGAGGCCGATTGAAATCCCGAGAGAGTAATTCCAGTCGTAATAGACCGAACCGAATATCAGAACAAAGGCCGAAACGACCAGTGAAGTCTTTATTATTCTGCCAATAAACTCTATGCCCATGGTATCAATTCACGACTCTGGTAAGCTGCCATTTGCACGACAAGTAGTGTCAATTACCTGCCTATTCTGATACTTTCTTTATGATTCTGTAGACTTCCTTGCCAGCAGCTATGAATCCAAGAAAAATGAGTACCCACATCAGATACGGATCGGTTCCGAGTTTCTTGTCAAGCCATTTTCCGACGAATAAACCGATTAACGGTCCGACCGCCAACATTGCGGGGATTATACCGATTAGTGAGAGCTGCCGGTAAAGTCTTATCTTCTCCTTGTTGTCTTTCCCTACCACCGTAAAACCAAAACGCCAATATAGATTTGCAGTTTACGCTGTCAAGCAATTTGTGAAAAAAATAACACACTCAGGGCAAGAAAATGGTCGAGAATTCCCGCTTCCGTTTGGAGTGCTCTGGAATGCATTGTCAGTCTGGCACTTACAACCTGGGGTTGTCTGCCGATCAGGGCCGCGGCGGGCGGTGTCTCATAATAAACCATGAGACTTGAGGTATGAAACCGCATTAGCCCTGGCAAAACGGCGACGCGCTGGAATCGCGGCCTGATAAGCGCGGTAGCTTCAAGAAGTCGAGATTTCCAGTAATGCGGTAAGTCTACAGCTAACGGGGGGCGCAGTCGGTGAAGGTGGGCCTGGTAGAAGGTTGCTCTTCGTGCTCTTGCACGACTTTCTTCTGAGGGAGGCCTTCGATGTAACGCTTGAGCAGAATCGTGAACTTCGCGCCTGTGTGCCGGGACGCCTCCACCTC
>DAOVLC010000379.1 GCA_030631455.1 Candidatus Zixiibacteriota bacterium | reverse complement strand
TACGATTTCAAGCATCCGAACAGGGTGTCGAAGGACCAGATAAGACACCTCGAGAACATCCACGATAATTTCGCGGGACATCTCGGGTCGTCTCTGTCGACGGTTTCGAGGGCGATGGTAGACATCAATCTGGTTTCCGTCGATCAGATCACATACTCGGAGTTCCTGTTGTCTCTTGCGAATCCAAGCTGCACGTTTACGGTTCAGATGGATCCGCTTGAGGGAGCTTGTATTATCGATTTCAATCCCACGCTCTGCTTCCTATTCATCGACAGAATGTTCGGCGGGATCGGGAAGATACTCGAAACCGATAGAGAACTGACCGGTATCGAGAAGAGTGTGATGGTGAAAATTGCCAACAAGGTTTTCGAAGAACTCTCTTCGGCGTGGTCTCACATCGAGTCTCTGGAGTTCAAGCAGATCGGATTTGAGACCAATCCTCAATTCGTGCAGATTATACCACCCGGCGAGACGGTAAGTGTGACCTCATTCCAGATCAAGATGCTCGGTTCATCGGGACTTCTCACTATCTGCTATCCGTATGTGTCTCTCGAACCTCTGGTGGACAAGCTCACTGCCCAGCACTGGACAGATGCAGCGACGAAAACCGGCGCGGAGGAGGATGTCCAACGTATCACCGGAAACCTTCGGAAGGTGGGTACGGAAGTTTCTACCATACTCGGAAACACCTCCCTGACTGTAAGTGACTTTCTGAAACTGAGAGAGGGAGATGTGGTGACACTGGACAGGAAAGTGGACGAACCGGTTGAAGTCATGGTAAACGGCCGGGTCAAGTTTCTGGCGAGACCAGGTTTACATGGAAAGTATTGCGCGTGCGAAATCATCAGCACGTTGTCAGAATAGGAGACCAAGATGCCTGAAGAAAACATGCCGTCCGACGGGCAGGCAGTAGACACCGCAGAAGAGAATTTGGAGGATAAGGGTACTCCCGAGAATCAGGCTCCTGTCGAGGAGGAGCCGGTTGACAGCGAGGTGCCACCTGAGGAGAAAGCCGCTGGTGACTCCGCCGAGCCTTCCGATGTAGACGTAGTTGCAGGGCGGGAATCGCAGAATGAGTCGGCCGGTGATGCAGCCGAAAGTCAGGTCCTGGATGAACTCGAAAAAATGGAGGACGCGGAGGTTGATAGTGTAAGAGACGCTATACCTGGTGTCGAATTGCCGGACAGATCGTTCGGCGATGAAGTGGACGGTTTCGCACCCGAGACGGCCGAAGCGCGACCCGCTGATTTCCAGCAACTCGGCTCCGAAGGTGAGAGATCAGGATCTCAGAATCTCGATCTGCTGATGGACGTCGGTCTGCCGATATCGATCGAACTCGGCAGGACTTCTATGAGCATACAGGAGATACTGAATCTTGGCCCGGGATCGGTTGTTGAGTTGAACAAACTCGCAGGTGAACCTGTCGATCTTTTGGTCAACGACAAGATTGTCGCAAGGGGAGAGGTTGTCGTGATAGACGAAAACTTCGGCATCCGTGTGACAAGCCTGATCTCACCTGAAGAGAGACTTAAGAGCCTGGGGGAATGAATGCGTAAGTTCAGCCCTCTGTTAGCCCTCTGTTTCTGGTCTTCGGCATCGGCGCAGCATGGCGGCGAGCCGATACCTGTCCCCAGTGTCTCTGATGACCTGTTGCCCATAATCCTAAAGCTCGCAGTCGCGGTGATTGTGATCGTAGCCTTAATCTACCTCACAATGCTTTTCATCCGGAAGTTCTCACTCGGCAGGGCAGGAATTCTGGGCGGTAAGGGTTCTCTTGAGATCATCGAAAGGAGCTACTTCGCTCCGAAGAAATTCGTCTGTCTGATGCGTGTCGGAACAAAGGTGTTCCTCGTAGGTGTCTCTGACAGCAATATCAACCTTGTGGCCGACGTGAGCGATCAGGAATTCCCTGTACTATCGAAAAGGAAGTCAAAAGAGAAAACACCGGGATTTAAATCGTATCTACAACAAGCGAGAACACACTTCTCGACCATGTTGTCGAAAGTTTAGAACAGAGATTCGAGAATAAGAATGCAACGATTGCGCCCGCTCATCTTTATCTGCCTCGCAGCGTATGTTGTCCTTGCCCTACTAATGCCGGCTGAATCTATAGCTCAGGGACTGCCGAAGATTTCCGTCGAAGTCTCGGAATCGGAGGATCCGCAGGATCTGTCAGTTACTCTGCAGATAATTCTTTTGCTGACAGTGTTGACACTCGCCCCGTCGATTGTCATGATGCTGACTTCGTTCACGAGGATCGTAATAGTGTTGTCATTTGTGAGGCAGGCAATTGGAACAAACCAGATGCCGCCCGCGCAGCTCATAGTCGGATTGGCGCTCATATTGACAATCTTCGTCATGGCTCCGGTGATAAGCCAGGTACATAAAGAGGCAATCAAGCCGTATCTCGATGGTGAGATTACTCAGGAGCAGACTTACGAGAAAAGCGTCAAGCCGATTCGGGATTTCATGCTGAAGCAGACCCGCGAAAAGGATATAGCCCTGTTTGTCAAATTCGCGGGCATCGAGCGACCGGAGAAGGTCGAAGACCTCCCGATCTGGGTGATCATCCCCGGATTTATTATATCCGAGCTGCGGATCGCGTTCCAGATTGCATTCGTAGTTTTCATACCGTTTCTCGTAATTGACATGGTAGTTGCATCGGTGTTGATGTCTATGGGTATGATGATGCTGCCACCTATCATGGTGGCGTTGCCATTCAAGATATTGTTGTTTGTGCTCGTTGACGGATGGTACTTGATCGTGAATTCGCTGATTTCGAGCTTCTATCAGTAAGGTTGCCTATGACTGCTGAATTTGTCATGGGGCTGGGACGCGAGGCGATCACGCTTGTCTTGCT
>DAOVLC010000320.1 GCA_030631455.1 Candidatus Zixiibacteriota bacterium | reverse complement strand
GATTATCACTTCTCCAGTCGATGCCGACACGATTGGCATGACTCAACTTGGCGACAGAGATGCCGCAACATATTCGCTCGACTACCAGATTACGCAGTCTGGCGCCTACACGATCTCGATATGTGGCGCAGATACAGCGAATCTTTACGGCTGCTCTGGCACTACATTCTCCGCCGCTCCGATTCATGCCACCGCAGGTGGCTCGCTGGTCAGCTACAGCGGACTGTATGAACTGACTATCCCACCGCTCTCTTTTTCCAGAGACGCGCTCCTTCTTTGCTGGGAGGAATATCCGACAGATGGCAACATTGCTGGATTGAATATGCCTTCGGACATAACCTCCGTTCTTATCATCAAGACCGAATCGGCCTCTCGGAATTTGAAATCAAACGCCACACTCACAGTTGATCTGAACAAGCTCGACCTGACGCGCGATGAGCTACGTTCGGTTGTCCTGCTGCATTTTGGAGATGAGGGAGTCCGGGAGCTTGATGCCCGGTTACACCTTGTTGATCGAGAGCTAACCGCCGAGATCTCTGAGCTTGGGACATACCTGATCGGCCTGTCCTCTGCTGCGGATGAGAACGCGACGACTCCATCAGCCTATCGTCTCGATCAAAACTGGCCGAATCCATTCAATACCGGCACGACCATATCGTTTAATCTCCCTGATCCCGGGCTGGTCAGGCTTGATATCTATAATATTCTCGGGCAGAGAGTAGTCACGCTGGTCGATAAGTATCTATCCGGCGGAAGCCACGATGTTTCCTGGGATGGCACCAATAGCGACGGCGACTACTGCAGCTCGGGAGTATATTTCTACAGGCTGAAGACAGACGCATTCTCGGAGATCAAGAGAATGCTGCTTCTGAAGTAATGATCACAGAAACTGAGCCAGGCCAGGAGTGATTCCGTGGAATTGTCCTCTTAGCTCGAATGTCAATCCTGCATTCGTAGAATCGACTAATAGCTCGAGTATATTGATACAAGAAGAGTATCACTGAAAATCGAAACCGGTGAGACCACTTTCTCGTCGAGGTTCGGGCCTTCTGGGAAGTACATATCAATCCAGAACTGCACCAGCGGATCATCAAGCTTTAGATCTCCGAACTTCTCGATCCTGCCGAGTTCGATGTCCGCACCCTTCCTGTACATCTTGTAGATAAGCTCACTGCAGTAGAGCCTGTCATCCGACCATTCGAACCGGACATCATAGTCGCGCCCTTCGAGTTTCGAATAGACCTTGTGCATCTTCTTCAGCGCATCGGGAGTTAGAACTTCATCGGCGTTTTTCAGCCGCTTCACGCAGAACATTCTCTCTACTCCGAAACCGATCCATCTCTCCAGCGGCATTCTGCGAACCGGACCGACTGCTTCATACACAAACACCGTATCGCTATCAATAAGTATCACTCCCACATGGGTGATGACCGAACCGGTAGCAATCTCTAAAGCCGGGCCGAGTTGAGATTTGCTTGTTTGGAACACCAGATCGCCGTTTTGAGGAAGGAAATCGAATTGTGGGCCTTCGCCCCGATCTTTTGCACCGGCAGTTGATGCGAGAATCGCAAGTGCTGCTATAATCGCTGCCGTCAATCTGAGTCGATACATGTGCTGTCTCCTCATATTCTGTTCTTATTCCTTCACTCGATACCAGTACTTATACGCCTCATCGAAACCAAGGTTCTCATACAGCCTGAGTGCCGGTTTATTGACATCCATCACCTGCAGATACGCCGTCTTCGCACCGTTGGCTTTCCCCCACCTGAGCATATTCGCAGATATCCGCGTACCGAGTCCTTGCCTCCGATGTGCCGGATCAGTCAGAATATCGAAAAGTCCCACGTAGTTCTTGTCGACAACCGCAAGACCGCATGCGACTATCCTGCTCTCGCGCGTAATCGAGAAGAAACCCTTCTTCGGTGCAATCTTG
The DNA here is from genome assembly GCA_030631455.1 of Candidatus Zixiibacteriota bacterium. Classification (GTDB taxonomy): domain Bacteria; phylum Zixibacteria; class MSB-5A5; order JAABVY01; family JAHJOQ01; genus DAOVLC01. The sequence goes on along the minus strand of DAOVLC010000320.1, from coordinate 1,397 downwards.
CCGAGCATCTCCTGTAACGTCGCAAGATAACGACCATCAGTCTTACTCATGACGATGAACTGCCTCAGCCAGTCCTCGGTCGGCTTATCGTTGATTGTGATATCGTCGTCAGTTGTTCTACCGATGTGCGCCAGATCAAGAGTTTGGACGCTTGTCGGCGCATCCGGCTCGTAGCCCTTCAGATCGAGTACCGTGTCCAGATCCGCAGGAGAAGCCGCATCTGTCAGTTTGAAAATCACCTTCTGCTCGGCAGATTTGTATAATTGCTCACACCTTCGGATTTTCTCGTCGATCACGACTTTCGAGTCGCATATCGGATTGACCGAATTCGCCCGTCGCGAATAGCCATTGGCGAAACGTATGACCCAGCCGTCATAGTAGATAGTCTTCAGAGCAGGCCATGCGTTCATCGATATTTCCTCAAGCGTCCGTATCATCTCGGTGCTATTGCGCAACAGTTCAGCATACATATCTTCCAAACCTCTGTATGAAATCCAATTAATGGTTGGCTCGGGCCATGTCAAGTGACTGGCCGAGAAACGTGATAAATAAAGCTGACCAGCGGTGTGTTTGCATAAACCGGAGCCTGCCGATAACTCGACAGGCTCCATATATTTCGAACAAGCTGTGCGAACAGTCATGCTCGTTCAATCCAAAGTAACAATGTCGACCTACGGACAGTCAGCGCAAGGCGCGGGACCGCCAGAGAATATGTAAGCGATTAGATAAACAACATCGTCAATATCGATTTCACCGGAGCAGTCAACATCGCCTGCCTCGGGGTTCGCCGGCGGGGGACCGCCAGAGAAGATGTACGCTATCAGGAATGTAACGTCATCGATATCGACCTCTGCATCATCGTTGGCATCTCCACAAATGAAGCTCTCATCTTCGACAGTCAACGAGACCGGAACAACCGCACTCGGCATTACCGGATCGTTGGTGGACACCCCGACCTGGCCGGTATACGTGCCGTAATCGAGTTCGCCGGACTTGAAAATCACATCCACCTGGTCGGAACTGAACGGATCAATTGATCCGACCATGTGGCTTACCGACAACCATGCGCTACTTGCCATCGTAATGGCGAGTTGGTCATGCATATACTCAGCATTGTAAACAACTGCAAGCCCGTCGGTGCCGTCGATGTTCTCGATCCCGATGGTTCCACCGGCAAGACCCGTTGGGTCTTCGCCCGGATCCATAGTATCGTATTGGAACTCGATCCTGCCACTTGGGTAAAGCAATGCCTGGAACGTATGCGAACCGGTTCCGGAACCGCTCAGATAGTTGGGCACTCCTACGAAACTGACAATGAAACGATCATTCAGGCCGTCATATTCATAGTAGATGTCGCCGTATTCTTCCGGATTGAGATCATCCCACCAGACAGCTAT
>DAOVLC010000267.1 GCA_030631455.1 Candidatus Zixiibacteriota bacterium | reverse complement strand
AGTATCTTATTCGCACCGGAGTCTTTCTGATCGTTGTGATAGGTCTCTACAGCTTTCTGGGTGGTGAATTCGGTTTTCTGAATCTGCTCAGGATGGAGAGAAATCGCAGCCTGCTCGAAATGGAAAAACGCGAGCTTACGGCGGAGATTGTCGATCTGGAAGTGCACTACAAAAGACTCCTGTCTGATTCGCTTTTCATTCAGAAACTTGCAAGAGAGAAATACGGCCTTGCACGCGACGGCGAGGTCATAATCCGCGTACCGGAAGATATCAGCTACCGACCCGAATGAGCCTGCACAAAACAGATGCCGTCATACTGAGGAATTCTCGCTCAGGGGAATCTTCTCTGCTCGTCTATTGTTATCTCAAGGATGGCGGGCGGATGAATCTTTTGGCCAAAGGTGCGCGCAATCCGAAATCAGTGATGGTCGGTAGGCTTGAGCCTTTTGGACACGTCGAGTTGCTGTACTATCAGTCTAATTCTGAGAAGCTGGGTATGATATCGCAGGCTGAAGTAATTCGCAACAATCAGGAGATTTCCGGCGATATCCGTCGGCTCGCTTTCGCGTCGGCAGTCGTGGAAGTTCTCGAAGCTATGACGCCACAGGGCGAATCGAATGCGGAGATTTTCACGCTGCTTCAGAAGGCGCTGTACGAGCTCAATTATTGTCACGGATCCAAGTACGATTTCTACTTCTCGGCATTTCTGCTCAAACTGCTCAGCATTTCCGGATTTCGTCCTGAATTGAACCACTGCGTCAAAACAGGCGTCGATCTTAGCGATGAAGACGAGGTCATGTTCTCCGCAGAGCAGGGCGGATTGGTGTCACGTGGTGCCGCCGATCCCAATGGACGATATTTCAAGCTTAACAAGGGCATTCGTAAGGTGCTGAACTTGATTCTTTCGACCGATATAGATAAATTGAGCGGAGTTAATTTCTCGGCTGACCAGAAAAATCTGGTACGGGCGCTTGTGATGAAATTCCTGTCAGTGCATACCGAAAGGAAACCGGCTCTGACATCACTCGATTTTCTCGATCGGATCAAACCTGCTGATTAGTTTAGGGAGGTTCTGTGGCTAAACCGAAACAAAACGACCTGATGGATAAACTCGTATCTCTGTGCAAACGACGCGGATTTGTCTTCCAGTCATCCGAAATTTACGGCGGCCTTGCAAGCTGCTGGGACTACGGTCCCCTCGGGGTCGAGTTGAAGCGGAATATCAAAGATTTCTGGTGGACTGGGATGACGCAGAAACGCGATGATATCGAGGGGCTCGATGCTGCGATACTCATGCATCCGAAGGTATGGCAGGCATCGGGGCATATTGCCGGTTTTACCGATCCGCTGGTCGATTGCCGCACCTGCAAGGCGCGGTTTCGTGCGGATATGCTCGATGAAGCGCGTTGCCCGAAGAAACCGTCAAGGTCGCCGATCGAGAACGAATGCGATCTGACCGAGCCGCGGATGTTCAATCTGATGTTTAAGACATTCATGGGGCCGGTCGAGGAGGATTCCTCGGTAGTATATCTCCGTCCCGAAACGGCGCAGGGCATCTATGTCAATTTTCACAATGTCCTGCAACCGTCGCGGCAGAAGATCCCGTTCGGCATAGCGCAGATCGGCAAGGCGTTTCGCAACGAGATCACGCCGGGCAATTTCATCTTCCGCACGCGCGAGTTCGAGCAGATGGAGATGCAGTTTTTCGTGCATCCGTCGGAGGACGAGGAATGGTACGAGTACTGGAAAGAGCAGCGCTGGCAGTTCTATCTCGATCTTGGGATACGAAAAGAGAAGCTACGGATGCATGAGCATGGTCCCGATGAGCTAGCGCATTATGCCAAGAAGGCGATTGATGTCGAGTATGAGTATCCGTTCGGCTGGAAAGAGCTTGAGGGTGTGCACAACCGAACCGATTACGACCTCGCACATCACATGGAGCATTCCGGCAAAGACCTTCGTTATTTCGATGATCAGCGCAAGGAGAAATTCATACCGTATATCATCGAAACTTCAGCCGGATGCGACCGGACTCTGCTGACTGTTCTGGTCGATGCCTACCGCGAGGAGGAAGTCAAGGGTGAGAAGCGGGTTCTATTGTCGTTTTCGCCGAAGGTAGCGCCGATCAAGGTGGCGGTGTTCCCGCTGGTCAAGAAAGACGGCATGCCGGAGATAGCGCTCGATATCTATCATGATCTAAAGCAGCAATTCAAGTGTTTCTACGATGATTCCGGCGCGGTTGGCAGAAGATACCGCCGCCAGGACGAAGCCGGAACGCCATTTTGCGTAACGGTAGACGGTCAGACCAAAGAGGACGAAACGGTCACACTCCGCAACCGCGATTCAATGGAGCAGGAGCGGGTGAAGATTGGGGAGTTGAAGAAGGTTGTTGCGGAGAAGGTGACGCTGTAGGCAACCTGACATAGACTGTCGTCAGATGCCTTTCGTGTGAATGTGCGCAACTCGCAGAGCACAAAGCCGTACTCCACAAGAGGAAATATACTACTCAGAGCTCTTGCGGAGCGCCTCACGGACGATTTCTAAGATACTTGTATTGCCAGACCGCTCCTCTTCTTTCCCTAAGTACCCCGTTGAACTAGGTGAGAATATCGTCTCTGTCGATCTTATTAGAACAGCATTCTGAGTAGGTCCATGTTTTGTCGACTGAACAAAGGCCTCAAACGTGCTTAGCGCATTAACTCGATGTTTGTTCACTACGTAGTTGTGTCGTACTGCCCTGTAGTTGCGGCTTGCCAAGATTAGACCGAAATATAGGATTGAAAACGCAATGACTTTCGCCAAGCCGAGTTAGACAGACCTGGCGACAGTGATGTCAGTCTCAGTTGTAGAGTAGTAGTCGATGTTCCAACACGCAAAATAGAGCAGAACAAGAGAGGTCTTCAGGAGCTTCTCTAAAACCTCTAAGGCGAAAGGAAGCTTATCTGTTATTGGGGAGATTCCTGCGATTTTGGTCTTGACAAGCGTCCCTAATAATATATACTGATTACTCGCCTTTTTGGTACGAGAAGGCGAGTGTGATTGTATTGGATAGAAAAATGGAAAGAGTGTTTGCAGTCAATAGCTCTCTGAAGATGGCAAGATTATTAGCAAAGTGTGTGAGTTGTTAGGAGACGGAATAGAAAATGCTGAGCCCTGTGTCCGTCAGAACCAACAAAAGATCTTGTATGATAGACGGCCTAAGATGCTATAATCACAATAAAGCCTGAGATGAGAAAACGGCTTGAAGAAAAACCGAAGAATACTAAGGAGGTAGAGCTATGGCCATCGAAGCTGACGAGACTTTGGATTGCTGTGGACTTTCATGTCCCATGCCAATCCTTAAGCTTGCTAAGGGGATTAAGAAAATAGACATAGGCCAGGTATTGGAGTTGCTTTCCACAGATCCTGGTTCTAAGACCGATGTACCAGTATGGTGCGAGAAAATGAGACATGAGTTTGTGGAATCAACTGAGGAAAAGGGAGTGTATAAATTCTATATTCGTCGTGTTAAGTGAGGATATTATGTGAAAGCTTCAAAAACCAACAAGGAGATTGTTTATGGCTGAATCCAACTCTGAAGAGGGGGGAATGAAGCATCTATTTCGTATGATTTTTGGAAAGACATGGCCGATGTGGGTAGGTGGTATCCTTCTCGGAGTGGGTAACATCTGCCTGTTCATCGTCCTAAAACCCTGGGGAGCCAGCGGAGGCGTACTAAATTGGGGGCAGAATATTTTCAACTCGCTTGGCATAGTTTCATTTGGCAGCGCGGAGAAAATGCTGCCGGCTGTCAGTGCGCATCCGTATGCGGTTCTCTGTTTTTTAATGCTGTTGGGTGCTTTTGCAGCGGCCTT
>DAOVLC010000375.1 GCA_030631455.1 Candidatus Zixiibacteriota bacterium | reverse complement strand
GGGCGGCAGACTATTCACTTCCAACATACCAGCGTCACCTTCACAGCCAGGTCCTTGCCAATATGATAGCCACCTGCGGCTCCAATCATGCCGCCTAACATGCCACCTGCCATCGCCGCGTGAAGACGTGAAAAATCCATGAAACCCTCCTCTTCCTGAGCTAACGCTGCGCCCACAAATCCTCCTGCGACCGCACCTAACGCGAATCCAAGCAAGATCAGACCAGCCCGTGAGCTGGCCGGTTTGAGATACGTGATCTTGCTGATCCTGTCAAAAGGAATAGTTACACTGTGTGTGAAGCCCGATTCAGTGACGGTTCTCATGTACAAGATTGAAGATGTGGAATTGATGATCGGACGGCTGCCACGGACAACGGTGCTATCGTCAGTGAACACGGTTATCGAATCGCCGGCCCGTGTATCCTTCGCAAGGCGGCCGAAGCAATCCCGAGTCTCGCCTGTGTTCGTCTCGGCGAAGGTACATGTTGCCATGCACAGGCCGAATGCTATTATCAGCAATGTACGCATCAAAGCCTCTCGGACATTCTATCTCTAAAGCTAACAAATACTCTCCCCTCCGGCAAGCAGAATGATTCCTAAAGCTCAACAATCCGGCACTTCGTCCCCATCAGTGTCGCATGGCGCATTGCCGCCGGAGAAGATGTATGTGATCAGATAAACTACATCGTCAATGTCAATTACGCCGGAGCAATTGACATCGCCAACATCGAGCGGGTTTGGAGGAGGTCCACTGGTGAAGACGAAGTTGATTAGATATACCACGTCATCAACATCCACTTCTCCACTGGAGTCGGCATCCCCGCATTGCGGAGCCGTATAGTCGCACTCAAACCAGGAGACAAGAACTGCATCGATGGCCGCCTCGACACGGTTGCCATCCCCTAAGTCCGATGCAATGAAACGTAGCCTCAGCATGCTCGTTGGGGAGACAAACTCGCTTACCCAAAACTCGTGAATATACCATCCTCCTGAAGCCTGTTCGACAGGACCTACGGTCTCCACGAGTGTCCAGTTCATTCCCGCATCGTTGGATATCAGCACCACAAGCGAATCCTGGTCCGGCTGAGTCCCGTTATATGTATCATACCAGCGAGCGTAGCGAATCCTTGCATCATCCGACGACAGATCGATCAGCGGAGATGTGAGCACGGTTGATCCGTTATCCACGTCCGTGTTTACGTAACCGTTATCAGTCAGATAACAATGTCCGGAACCGTCGAAGTCTTCGCTCGGTGCGCTCGCAGGTCCGGTTGGCAGCGGTACTGCCCGCTCCCATTGGCCGTACTCTGCGTCACCCCAAACAACCCAGCCGTTATCCGTCTCGAAGCTCTCGTCGAAGATGACCGAATGCTGAGTCGCCGCATCCAGCCTCATCGGCCTCAGAGAGTCAGGATCAAGCACCAGCCCGGTGGTAGCTTCCTCGGCGCTGAAGTAGCAGTCGATGGTGTCACCGCACAACACATCCGGGATCACGCACTCATATAGATTGTCCGAGATTTCTGTTAGTTGTATCGTTTGATATTGCGCTCCATTATGTGAATAATGCAACTTGGCCGATCCCGGAACCGTCTCGCCGTCATTTACGGATTCGATTCCAATACCGCGTATGATCGCATCGCCGGGCGACACGAATCTTGGCACACCGCTCGGATACGTGAATTTCAGTGTAGGCATGATAGCATCGAGCATCGATGCATATACCGTCGCGAGAGATATCTGAGTAATCTTAGTCATGTAATCGAAACTCAGATATGTCGTGCTATCGCGTGGAGAATGATAGACGGTTGAGAATATCCATTCATCAGGGAACAAGATAGAGTAGCCGTTCTCAACGAATGGACCGTGATCGGAGCCGGTAATACGAAGATCGACGATTCCCACAAGACCGACGAGCGAATCGGCCAGGTCTCGCCAGAGATCCGCCCACGTGGAATCGATACAATACCATGACCAGGCGGTATCCGTGTTCTCGTAATGGCCGCACATGTCGGTGTTGAGCATGTAGAGAATCGAGTCCTCCCTCGCGGCGGCGGCGTCTGCATAATGGAACGACCCATACAGACCTATCTCTTCCCCATCGAACGCGACGAACACCAGCGTCATCGGAGTCTCTATGTGCCTGAGAACTCTTGCGATCTCCAATGTCGAAACAACGCCGGATGCGTCATCGTCCGCGCCCGGTGAGTTAGGAACCGCATCCCTGTGCGCTCCAATCACTATGTGTCTGCCGGGATAAATGCTCCCAATCTTGTACGCGATAACGTTCTCGAAGAGAATCGGTTCGTCGCCGTAAATTCCGGTGAATGTATCGGACACAACGGAGTCGTAACCGAACTCCTGGTACTTGTCGATAAGCCAGTCGGCACATGCGTAGTTCGAGTCTGTCCCCGCAACACGCCTGTAAAACGCCTCCATACGATCTGCATACGATATCAGTGAGTCTTTCTCAACAAGGTCGATCAACGAATCGAGATCAACGCCTATTGAAAGCGCGTCCCAGTTGAATCCTCGCGGCTCCCTGTATTCAATTTTTATATTCCTGGTTCGAAGCGGCGCAAGATCATATTCTTCACCAGTGCCTATCAAATCGCGAAAGTTAACTCTGAACAATCGGAGGCCGCCATCTTCATATAGCAACGGATACTTTTCCACATTGAGACGGTCTCTTCGTTTATCCGTGGCAAGCTGATCGCGGGTGATTCCGGAAGCTACCAGTTTAGCCGATAGTCCGGATTCGGCGAGTTGCAGAGCAGTCTCGATCTCTGCGAGCACGAGATAGCCCTCGGCAACGCGGGCTACCAGCTCGATTTCGATCGATGCGAGTCTTTGCGCATCTTGAGCGCTCCTTATAG
>DAOVLC010000188.1 GCA_030631455.1 Candidatus Zixiibacteriota bacterium | reverse complement strand
GCGGTTCTCTATAGAGCATCTCTTGACGCCAGAGAGATCTATCTTCTCGAATTTAGACACGTCGGGATATTACACAACTCCGCCGACGAACGCAAGCGAAATAGACCAACTCGACTTAAAGTAATACTTTAAGTCGAGTTGCCTGTCAGCATCTTGAGAGAAACCTCAAACAGCTTGCGCATCATACGGCATTATTGTACATTAGCTCACAAATAAGTACTTTGGGCGAAATTAAGGAGGAATAGTGACCTATAATCTAAACCCGGAACTTCAGCAACCAGTCAGAGATATGGTGAAGGAAATCGGGCCGGAAATCGAGAAGTTGGGCCGCGAGTGTGACCGCAAGCCGGATGCATTCTCGTTCGACATCTTCAAGATTCTGGCTGCAAAGGGCTTCGTCGGTTTAAGCATGCCGAAGAAATACGGCGGCGGCGGTCGCACTGCGCTCGAATTTGCAACCATGATGGAGGAGATAGCGTACTGGGATCCGCCATCATCATTGCTGGCAGGCATCTCCGAACTCGCTACCGAGCCGATCATCAATTTCGGCTCCGATGAACAGAAGCAGGAATTCGTTCCGAAGGCTGCTTCCGGTGAGATCATCCCCGCCTTCGCGCTCACAGAGCCCAATGCGGGTTCCGATGCGGTCAACCAGAAGACGACCATAGCAATCGACGGTGACGATTTCATCATTAATGGCGAGAAGATCTTCATTATGCATGGCGATGTCGCTCATGTCGGCGTAGTTTTTGGGAAAATTCAGGAGGAAGGCGTTCGCGACAAGGTCTCAGCGGTGATCGTACCGTTTGATCTTCCCGGTGTGAAGAGTGCCACCCTCCAGCACAAGATGGGAATGAAGTATGCGACCACGGCGCGCTTGTGGTTCGAGAATGTCAAGGTGCCGAGGAAGAACCTTCTCGGCGAACCGGGCAAAGGTTTCAAGTACGCCATGATTACTCTCGACGGCGCCCGTATCGGCATTGCTGCGCAGGCGACCGGTCTTGCCCAGCGTGCACTCGACGAGTCAATCAAGTACTCGAAGTCGCGAATCGCGTTCGGTTCTCCGATTTCCAAGCTACAGGCTATCCAGTGGATGATCGCAGATATGTCGACGAGGATCGAGGCTGGACGGTTGTTGACATACAAGGCGGCGCAGGCGCAGGATGCGGGTGAACGGTATTCGCTGTTCGCGGCACAGGCAAAGCTCTTCACCGCAGAAATGTCCAATTTCTGTGTCGACAGAGCGATGCAGATACACTCTGGCTATGGATATATCGGAGAGTTCTCATCGATCGAGAAACTCTATCGCGATCAGCGCATCACTGAAATCTACGAGGGCACTTCGGAAATCCAGCGGCTCGTGATCGCTAACAGCGTGCTCAGAGGATAGAGTCAGATTATTCCCGCTGCCGGTTCATGTGGACCGGCAGTATTGTTTTGTTTAGAAACATTCCGTCTCTGTGTTCCGGAGACTGTGAGCGAGAATCACTACGATGACTGATCGCGATTCAGATCGGAAAACTCTGCCGGAGTTGATTACCAAACTGGATGCCGGCGAGTTCGAGTTGTACTCATTTGTCGAGAACCGATGTTACCTCGACGGTGGCTCGATGTTCGGAGTCATTCCGAAAGTGCTCTGGTCAAAGCTAATTCAGTGCGACGAGAACAACCTTGTCCCGCTCGACACCAATCTGCTATTTGTCAAAGCCCATGGCAAACGAATCTTGGTCGAGTGCGGAATCGGTGACATGCTAACAGATATAGAGCGCAAGGTCTACACCTGCTACACGCCGAGCAGGATGGATGATTGCCTCTCCAGACTCGGGGTCACGCCCGACATGATCGACTATGTGATACTGACTCATCTGCACCTCGACCATGTCGGCGGAGCGGTCGTCGCGGACCGGGACGGGAATCCATCGCCAAGATTCACAAACGCGCGGCACGTAATCAGACAGGAAGAGTGGGATGATGCGATGAATCCCGACGACAGATCAAAAGTGTCCTACCCTGCCGATCGGCTGAGATGCCTTGAAGATTCGGGTTTGATTGACTTTGTCGATGCAGACACGGAAGTCCTCCCCAACATCTGGGTCATCAGAACCGGCGGCCACACTCGCGGGCATCAGATCGTGACGATGTCGTCAGGTAACAGGACAGTCGTCTTTTGCGGCGACCTGTTTCCGATTGTCGGCGTTCTTCGTCCGACATATATCGCTGCGGCAGACCTCTTCCCGCTCGAAACTCTCGAACACAAGAAGAAACTGCTATCCGAAGTCATCGAAAAAAACTGGATCGTGGCATTCGATCACGACCTCGAATATAAATTCGCAACTCTGAAACGAGGCGGCAGAGGCGTCGTGCCGAAGAAAGTCGGCGATCCGTTTCTGGCGGCTCTCAGGAGTTGCAAAGATAACATTAACGAATCACGAAAAGCGACGGGATAGAAAGATGTCAATAGAAGAGAAACTCGAGCGATTGCGCAAGAAGCAGGACGAGGCCAGACTCGGCGGTGGCGAGAAGCGAATCGAAGCCCAGCATAAGAAGGGCAAGTTGACCGCACGCGAGCGGCTCGATATCCTTATCGACAAAGGCACGTTCGAAGAGTTCGATATGTTCGTGACCCATCGTTCGCATGATTTCGGGCTCGACAAGCAGCAGTATCCCGGCGACGGCGTCGTCACCGGCTGCGGGCTGATCAACGGCCGCATCACGTTCGCCTTCTCGCAGGATTTCACCGTGTTCGGCGGATCGCTTTCCGAAGCGCATGCGGAGAAAATCTGCAAGATCATGGACATGGCGCTGAAAGTCGGCGCACCGGTTGTCGGGCTTAACGACTCCGGTGGCGCTCGAATCCAGGAGGGTGTCGTGTCGCTCGGCGGTTACGCTGACATCTTCCTTCGCAACACGCTCGTGTCAGGTGTCATCCCGCAGATATCGGTCATACTCGGACCATGCGCGGGCGGCGCGGTCTACTCCCCTGCCATCACCGATTTCGTTCTGATGACCAAGGGCACGTCATACATGTTCGTGACCGGGCCGAATGTTGTCAAGACCGTAACACAGGAGGACGTGACATCCGAGGAACTCGGCGGCGCGATGACGCACGCCACCAAGTCGGGAGTCGCGCATCTCGTCGGCAACAACGAGGCCGAGACACTGCTGTTGACACGGAGTCTGCTGACATACATTCCGCAGAACAACATGGACGATCCGCCGTTTGTGGAAACCACAGACCCGCATGACCGCGAAGACCCGGAGCTGAATCATATAGTGCCGGACAATCCGAACAAGCCTTACGATATCAGGGATGTTATCACGCGCGTTGTCGATGAGCATGAGTTCCTCGAGATCATGCCTGACTGGGCGCAGAATATCGTGATCGGATTCGCGCGACTTGGCGGGAAATCTGTCGGCATCATAGCAAATCAGCCTGCGGCCCTGGCGGGTGTGCTCGACATCAACTCGGCGGACAAGGCGGCGAGGTTTGTGCGGTTCTGCGATGCGTTCAATATTCCGCTCATCACGTTCGAGGATGTCCCGGGATTTCTGCCCGGCACCGCGCAGGAGTTCGGCGGGATCATTCGTCACGGCGCGAAGCTGCTTTATGCATACTGTGAGGCGACAGTGCCGAAGATTACAGTCATCACGCGCAAGGCTTACGGCGGCGCATACGACGTCATGAATTCGAAGCATGTGCGTGGCGACATGAACTACGGCTGGCCATCGGCGGAAATCGCAGTCATGGGTCCCAAGGGCGCGACGGAGATCATACACAAGAAAGATATCGCGGCATCGGATGATCCGGCGAAGACTCATAAGCAGAAAGAGGATGAGTTCAGGGAGATGTTCGCGCATCCATATAAGGCTGCCGAGCGCGGGTATCTCGATGATGTGATCGAACCGAAGACAACCCGCCCGCGCCTGATCCGAGCGTTAAACATGCTCGAAACCAAACGCGACACCAACCCACCCAAGAAGCACGGGAATATACCGTTGTAGCAGAGAATACCTGGTGTCAATCCCGCGAAAGCGGGATTCCAGATTTGTAGGTCAAATCTCGGAGGCCGGTGAGACCGGTCGGAGAGACTTGACTATTCTCTTTGTTTTTCGCGCATAGCGTGAAATGTCGAAACCATAAAGGTTTCAACCTATTATGTTCTGCACAGACTACGTCCTACGAACCAGCGCACGCTTCAGAGCTGACTTCACCCAGTCGCCGAGGTTGTTTCGGCCATCATCATCAATCCAATCGTAACACCTTATTCCCTTGAACCCTAGACTCACAAACGGATCATCACCCTTGAGTTCAGCATAACCATTCTGATCTCTGAGTTTGTCAATATAGACTCCTATCAGCCCCTTGTGTTTTTTCCAACTTTGATTGATCTCATACTGAACGTATTCCCGGCTTGCTGTCTCGGTGCCAATTAGGACAACGGTGACGGATGTCCCCTTCATCTGATTAGTTATCCAAGCCCTAACAGCAAGATCACCAGCCCTCTTGATCTTCTCCCATGCAACAGCATCCCAGAATCCAGCAGACTGTCTGTCCGGATGGGTGACCCAGCTATTGCGTACTTGGCTCGCCCGCCAAATGTCTTTTTCGTAGTGAAAACTGAAGAATACTCTGTGAGCCATTTAAACCTTCAGAT
>DAOVLC010000165.1 GCA_030631455.1 Candidatus Zixiibacteriota bacterium | reverse complement strand
GTTCCCCGCGTAGATGAGCATAGCCTAATTCCTCTAATTTGTTGCCGGACCTCGAAATATCGCTTGTGATTCAGTGCGATGTCATGTATTATTAGTTAGTATGTGCCGTGGGAAGACAGCGGCGACTGAGGAGATAAGATATGAAGATAATCATAAGTTTGACTGCTGCAATCCTCCTGATGATTCCGGCCGGTGCTCTATGCGAAACGGATGCTGCGCCACCGATCAGCGCCGAAGAGAGCGAGCAATTCGTTGATCTCGACGGCGACGGCATCAATGACAACGTCCGCGATCGTAACAACGACGGCATACCGGATGCCTTCGTCGAGGACGATTCCGGTGAAGGCGAGGCACCGGTAGAAATGTTCGCTTCCAGTATGGATATGGACCTCAGCATGGATAACGTGTTCGAGCATGCCGTAGAAGTGGATGCCAAAGAGCCGCATTCTGTGGTTTTTTCATCGCGAGAGTTTTGTGCCCGGGATCTTACCCAGGACCGCGGCGGATTTGACGCCGATAACAGAACGGATTCCGGAGCTACTCGAGGCAAGATATGTATCGGCGGCGTGTGCTTCTGATGGTAGAGGAGACTATCTTTGCGTTCACTTCCTAAGGCGCTGATATTACTGGCTCTGATCGCCTTGCTTGCAGTTCCCGCTCTTGCCGGCTCAAAACTCGAATTCGGAACAAAAGCTGTTTACACCAGTAACCTGCTGTCCGACTCCAGCGGTACGTCCGATTTCTACTTCACTGACAATGCATCCATCAATTTCAATCCGTTGTCATTCGTTGAGTTGAACCTTAACGGACTGCATAAAGCGCACTTCGAAACACCCAGGTATGACACTCGATTGGGTGGTCTCGGCCTGACTATCCTCCCGATCAAACAGGAATCCCCGTTTACCTTGTATTCCAAACTGATCTTCAATGGCAGTCGTTTCGGAAAGGGCCTCGAGGGTTTCAACAGCAACACATTCAGCATCAGAACTGCGGCCGGATACTGGTTCTGCGATGCTATTCGCATACGGCTCGGTGTTTTTTATGAGGACAACGCATACACTCTTTCCGATGTCATGGATAGACAGAGTTATGAAGTATACTCTGGAGTAAATCTCTCATTCCTCGATGCTTATGCACTCGATATAGAGGTCGGATTCGCTGACGCGAAGTATCAGTATATATCGCCGGATGGGCTGGACCCTGACCATCCCGATATAATCGATCCGCTGCTTAAGTTTGTCACTTTCACTGAAGGCCATCTGGAGTCATTCTATATCTCTCCTCGTCTCTCTCGACCAATCGGATCGAAGTCAGGAATGAGCATTACCTTCACGTACAAAGAGTTTCCGAACCTTGAAGAGGGCGTTGTCTTTGGAGCGACTACCCAGAACCTATCACCGTGGGCCAATGTCTGGCAGGGTCGCACGATTTCGGCGAGTTTCAAAACATATCTGATTCCGAATATGATCGTCTCGGCCGGGATCGATTACTCCGACAAGTCGTACCTCAAAATCCATGACGACCTGAATCAGGTTTTCTACAGTAAGGATACTGGCCGCGGTGACGAGCAAACAAAGCTGAACCTGAATATTCAGAGGAACGTCGCAGGTATTTTCGGGTTCTCAGGTGAGCCAAGTCTGAGTATCGACTGGACCAACAACACGTCATCCAAGTTGCTGTATGACTGTTCCGGCATCAACATCAGTCTCGGCTTTAAGTTCAGACTCTAATATCTCTGCTCCCCACCACTGTCGCCGCCTATCATAATGAACTCCCAATGTTGTGGATATGCTGGTCTATATCTGCCTACAGAATGGCATATAGCAGACGGGCCTTTTTGCACTTGATTTTGGGCAAAATCTATCTATATTCAGGACGAGATGATGATCGGGGGTGCAGAACATCTTTGGAGGAATTGCAGCATGTTTTTTCGATACACCACATTTTCTGTTCTCGCGGTTGCTATTGCAGTAGCATTGCTCCAATCACCGGCGAGGGCCAACGACTATTCGGGTACCAATCTTGCGGGTGCAAGCGACAGAGCCACCTACGATGGCCAACTCCTCGTATTTCTGGTAGAACCGGTATCGCGCTGGACGGACAATTGGGACGATCCCTTTCACTTTGGTTTTCTCGACTATTCGGCAGACAGTATAATCTCTGTTTCTCAGGACGATACGATAGATATCACGGCGGACTGGTATGCACCGGATCACGGATTCAGTTCTATTGACGAGCACAACACAATGGCCATCGCGGCAGTCTTCAACGCTAAAGGACACGAGCGGTACTCCAAACCCTCTGCGGGGACATATCCTTTCACCGCTCATTTCGTTGACGCCGCGGCCGGAGCCACACCAGGGAATCCGGGCAGCAGCCAGACTGGCAGTGGCTTTACCCATACCGTGCTGGTTGAGGATGCCACGGCGTGGTGGTGTCCAAACTGCCCTTATGTGAGCTTGCACTTGGATGCCATCTATCATTCCGGCGACTACCCCTTTTACTTCGTCTCACTGGTTGAGGACAGAGGCTCGGTACTGGGTGACAGCCTGGGGACGACAAGAACGCATGAGGTCTACAATGTCTGGGCTCTACCTACGATTTATGCCGACGGCGGCTTTCGAGTGGATAATGGTGGGCTTATGACGGAGGCTGAAATCAGGGAGCATATCGAGGCTTCCGGAGCGCGTGAAGTCCCCGAGCTGGAACTGGAGCTCTCCCTCGAGTGGGTGGCTGACAACACAGTCAGGACTCATGTCAGAATCTATCATAGTCCCGAAATACCGCCATTCACGATCAATCTGCTTCCCAATCCTGTGTTGCCGTTTGAGCTTGACGTGATTGCGTTTCCATCTGAGCCGCTTCTGTCTGAGCCTAATGTGATAATTACGACACCGATCGATGTCGATACACTTGGCATGACTCTTCTCGGTGACAGAGACGCCACAACATATTCACTCGACTACCAGATTACTCAATCGGGTGCCCATTCAATATCAATATGCGGTACAGATCTGAACGAAGTCTATTCCTGCTCAGATGAGCTTTTCTCCGCGGCTCCGATTCATGCCGATGATGGAGTCACGTTGGTCAGTTACAGCGGACTGTATGAGCTGACTATCCCGCCGTTCTCCTTTGCCAGAGATGCGCTACTGCTCTGTTTGGAAGAGTATCCGACCGATGATAATATGGCTGGATTGAATATGCCTTTGGACATCACTTCTGTTCTTCTCATCAAGACCGAATCGGCCTCTCGGAATCTGAAATCAGACGCTGCACTTACTGTTGATCTGAACAAGCTCGACTTAACGCGCGACGAACAACGTTCTGTCGTCCTGCTGTACCTTGGAGAAGAGGAAGTCCGGCAGCTTGATGCCCGGCTCGACTTTACTGACGGAGAGTTGACTGCCGAGATATCCGAGCTTGGGACATACCTGATCGGTCTGTCATCCGCTGTGGATGATGGCATAGATGGAGATGTTACTACTCCTTCAGCCTATCGCCTGGATCAGAATTGGCCGAATCCATTTAACACCGGCACGACCATATCGTTTAGTCTTTCCGATCCTACACTGGTGAGGCTTGATATCTATAATATTCTCGGGCAGAAGGTTGTTACGCTGGTCGATAAATATGTATCCGGTGGAAGCCATGATATTTCCTGGGATGGCACCAACCGCGACGGCGACTACTGCAGTTCGGGAGTATATTTCTACAGGCTAAAGACAGACGCGTTCTCGGAGATCAAGAGAATGCTGCTTTTGAAGTGATAATCAGGAGGTCATAGTGTCACTGCAATACATCGGAATCAGAGTTTTCACCGCTGTTTCATTAGCTGCAATTCTTTCACTTGCCGGATGTTCATCCGGTGGTAATGGTCCGGAGCCGTATGATGTGGAGGCGAATCTGAACAGAGCCTGGAACTATTTTGCCTCTGAGGATTACGATCAGGCGCTGGACAAATTCAACGAAGTTCTCTCGCACAGCGAGAATAATCCTGAAGCGTTGCTGGGTAAGGGCTGGAGCTTCGCATTCGAGGGCGACTATGACAGCTCTTTCACCTATTTTGATTATGCTATCGATTTCGGCGTCGGCACTGCTGACGCCTACATGGGACTTGCCGTCGTCTATCGGGATTATCCGGACTACTCAATGGGGATGTTAATAGGCGCGGCGGTCATCGAAGCTGACTCATTCTATGTGTTCTCCGAGCGGACGACAATCAATTACAAAGATGCGCATCTTATAATAGCGGAGTGCGCATACTTGCTTGGTAGCATCCATTTCCCGACTGCTCACGATGAGATCAATTATTTGTGCGATCTTCTTGGAGAGCCGGAACCGCTGCCGGATCCCGGCACTCTTCCGGGCGAGGAATATGAGATATTGATGGCCGAGAAACTCGAAGATCTCTCCCTGCTGATCAGTGACTGATAGCAACTGCTAACAGATCGCCGCATTTTCCTCCAACTCGCTTCATAACATCTGAAGCCGATTTTGACACATTGTGTATTGACAAGCCCGAGCAATCACCTATATTAACAAAAGAACTCTGAAACTCTTGAGTTTGGCAACATGATCAAGATAGGAGCCGTTGCCATATTGGCTCGGTTGACATATTGGAGAAATGGAACCGGAGGGATGGCTGGTTTCGGCATTACTGTCATAGTTTACGCGGAGGATGTATAATGTCAATATCAAGAAGGATTCTGGTGGTTGTTTCCACCGGTCTGTTTGTCCTGCTTGTCCAGGTTGGCGTCGGGCTTGCGGGCGAGGCATTGAGAAGCTATGATGGCAGACAGGTCAGGACGATCTCTGTCACCGAAGCACCTCAGCATCAATCGGTACAGATTGAGCGAGTCAGTGATCAATTTAGAGACTTGTCCTTCCAAATGGATGACATTACAGGTGATAAGCCGACAAGAGATGATCCGATCACGTACC
>DAOVLC010000337.1 GCA_030631455.1 Candidatus Zixiibacteriota bacterium | reverse complement strand
GGGCTGATGGCCGGCGTGTTTAACGGGGACACCGTCGGTGTTGCTCCTGACGCCGAGTGGGCTTGCGCAGCGGTCGTTGATCGCGGAGTCGGGTTCTCCCAGACTATTTCAGATATACTTGCAGCATTCGAATGGGCCGCGAACCCGGATGGTGATCCGGAAACGACACATGACATTCCTGACGCGATCTGCCATTCCTGGGGAGTGCCGAGAGGGGTATTCGGGCCGTGCGACAACACTTTCTGGCAGGCGATTGATAACCTCGAGCAGTTGGGTATCGTCAATATATTTGCATGCGGCAATGAAGGTCCAGACAGCGCGACGATACGAAATCCGGCCGACCGGGCATCGTCACCTCTCAACTCGTTCTCAGTCGGCGCGGTAGATCATCGGGAGCCCGATTTTCCCGTTGCGGACTTTTCGAGCCGCGGCCCGGCGAACTGCGATTCGACCCAGATCAAGCCGGAGATCGTTGCCCCCGGTGTGGCGATTCGTTCACTGTATCCCGGTGAGACAATGAAGCTGATCTCGGGCACATCAATGGCCTCGCCTCAGGTTGCCGGTGCGGTCGCATTGCTGCGGCAGTACAACCCTGACGCGACAGTGGAACAGATCAAGCACGCCCTGTTGATGTCTGCTCGCGATATCGGAGAGCCGGGTGAGGACAACGCATCGGGTCACGGTCTGATTGACCTCCAGGCGGCACTTGCGTATATGCCGATGCCTGAACACGCAGTTATAAGTTACCAGGGATTCCAGGTCATCGATGGTGGAAACGGCATTATCGAACCGGATGAAGAAGTCCAGCTCACGGTTGATATCGAAATAATAAACTACAATGTGTCCGGATTGTGGGCTGTTCTGAGTACCTATGATAACGCAGTAACGATACTCTCGGATTCCGCCTACTACGGCACATTTAGCGCCGGAATCGCGTACGGAAACGAAACACAACCATTTGAGATACGCGCCGATCGGTTGGTAGCGCCGGGGACTATTGTTACATTCAGGATCGATTTTTTCGATGAAGCGGGGAACTTCCTGAACAATATGTACTTCGACGTTGTGATGGCGCAGAGTCAGGATGCCATATCCGGCTCTATCTATAACGGTCTGACGGCAGTCGGCAGTTGCAATTACGGCGTTGTGGGGCTTGGAGCCGGTTCGATGGTCGACCTGGGGCAGGCAGGGTTTTCGGTCGACTCGGTCAGCTACCTTTCCGAATTCGCTCTTGTGGTCTCGGATTCGGACGGGAGAGTCAGCGACGCCGCTCGTGATATGACCGGAGACGTGTCTGACAATGATTTCATGGCCGAAACAGGTGCCAGCTTTATCATCAATCCGAATGAGGGCTGGGGTGATTTGGAACTGGTGGGAAACTACACCGACAACCTTGCCGAGAACCCTATCGGCATCGATGTCGAGCAGAGAGTATCCCTGTTCTATGAATACGATTTGAGCGCGGTTGCGTTCGTCCAATATTCCGTCCGAAACATCGATTCACTCATAAGCAAAACGCTGTCAGTCGGATTAGTCGCTGATGTCGATTTCTCTGAGAGCGACACGGGAGCTGAGATGATAGGGTTCGACGCGTCCCGAAGTCTCGCCTACTATTACGACACAGAGCTTAGCAGCTATATCGGCACGGGAATCCTGAGCGGACCGGCGTACTCATTCGCATATCTTCCAAATCCCTTTAATGCGAAAGTCGGATTGAGTGACACAACAAAAGATAACGTGATGACTTCCGGACAGATTTCCCCGCCGCCTTCGAAGCGTGGTGACTACGCTCACATTATGGCACTCGCTCCACAAGCTCTTTCCGGCAGCCAGTCATTGGAGTTTGTAACTGTCATTATATGGGCGGAATCGGAATCGGAACTGCTTCAGAGGTTCGATGCTGCCTACAACAAGTACAATGCGCCTACCGATTCTGAAGATGATGGCGATGCCATTGTGCCGTACGCTTTCTCGCTTTCACAGAACTACCCGAATCCATTCAATCCCCAAACGACCATTCAGTTTTCGATCGATCGCGGACAGCAGGTTTCGCTCTCAGTTTACAATGTGCTGGGCCGCAGAGTGAAAACGCTGGTAGATCGGTCTCTTGAGGCCGGAAATCACGAAGTTGTTTGGTATGGTTTCGATGATTTCGGGAACTCAGTTGCGAGCGGAATATACTTCTACAGGCTCAATACTTCCATCGGCCACGTTTCGCGCAAGATGATGCTCCTCAAGTAGCAAAAAGTCCATTGAAAAACACCTGACAGGTGATATATTGGGATCAACAAGGCCTTCCTTGTTGTTGGTATGTTATGGCTCTGTTGGTATGCAACTGTGTATAAGGAATTAGAGATATGAGCGCTTTGATTAAGACAAGTACCTCAACTGCATTGATTATCCTCGCGTTGTTCTTTTGCTCCCAATCGCAGGCCGTGAGCCTGCATCCCGACGTGATCGAGAAGCTGAGGGCTGAAGGGCGCTTGGATGAGGTCGTGCGGCAGATGCAATCTGCGAGAGAAAGAGGTATGTGGTCCGGTACTGAGCAGCCTTATTCACTGTCACTATCTACAAGTAGCGAAATTGATACAATGCGCATTGTGGTGATCCTCGTTGACTTCAGCGATAATCAGTGGCAGGATGGTCCCGCCGCCGCAACAGTCGGAGACTTCGATCACCTTCTGTTTTCCGAGGGTCTCATGCAGTATGGCAGCATGAAAGAGTACTATCTCGAAAACTCATACGGTAAGTTTTTCCTGATAGGTGAAGTGTATGGTTGGTACAGAATGCCCAACACGTACGCTTACTATGTTGATGGCCAGGCAGGCAGCGGCTACTATCCTCAGAATGCACAAAGGCTCGTGGAGGATGCTTTGATTTTGGCGAATGATGATATCGATTACAGCCTTTACGACAACAGCGGGAACGGTCGAGTGGAGGGACTTCTCGTAGTTCATGCAGGTCCGGGCAGAGAGACCACTGGAAGCGATGATGATATCCATTCGCATAAGTGGAATTTGCGAACTCAACAGCATCTTGATGATGTCTACCTGAGCGAATACACGATAATGCCTGAAGAGTATCCCGCAACGTCCAACAATATCTCGAGCATCGGAGTATTCTGTCATGAGTTTGGCCATCTGGCTGGTGGTTTGCCAGATCTGTATGATACAG
>DAOVLC010000289.1 GCA_030631455.1 Candidatus Zixiibacteriota bacterium | reverse complement strand
TTTTATCTCTACCCCAATGTGTCATCGTATTATAATACCGAGAGTGGCGGCATGAAAATCCGCAATTCACAGGGCATGGCCTACTATCTGCTCAAGGAAGCAAATGTTGCTGTGATTCCAGGTAGTGCTTTCGGCACGGACGACAATATCCGTCTGTCGTATGCAACGTCTATGGACAAGATCGAGGAAGGCACTGACCGTATCATCGAGGCACTGGCCAGGCTGAAGGAATCGCCGAAGTACAAACGTGTATCCCTCCAAAACGTGATGACACATCCGAAAGGCGTGACCGAGGCTGAGACAGGAATATCGGTTGAAGAGCGTGACGGACTCGTGCAGGAAGCCGAAGCTGCTTTGCCGTACGATCGCTACTTCGAGTGGAATGCAAACATCAACGGCATTATCATCCAGTTGCGCACTAATGTCCCGCATTTGTACGATTTCTGGGTGGAAAATTGGTACCCGGCTCAACTGGAGTCCGATCTGGAACCGCATGGGATCATCTATGCCGTCGACGGGGTGCCCGGCAGAACACCGTATGCATACTACAATCCCGACATGAAGACAGCAATCCTGTTTAATACCAGCTACTACGGGCAAGTCAGAAGCTGGGCCCTCGGTATGGTTGCGCATGCAAGCGAACGACTGCTCGACGTGCACGGTGTGCGCGCCGCATGCATCGACTATGGTGGCAATGGGCTGGCTTTGATCGGCCCCAAAGGCATGAAGCGCGGCTCGACGTTATTCCGACTGCTTGAGGACGACGCATCCCGGTTCCTGACCAACGACTGGGCATTTGTGCGTTATCGCGGGGATGAGGCAATCGCCGATGCACCTGAAAGAAAATTCTATTTCAAGACATCTATAGCAAAGAACATCGGCCGTTATGCCCGAATTTTCGACCGAAGCAAATGCGAGAATGTTGTCACGAACCGGGCCGATTGGACGAATATGAGAGAGTTGGATGAGGAGTGTCCGCTTGATCTCGGAGAGCCATACTGCTACTGGGGCTCGACAGACTCACGAGCCATGGTTGATCCGGCTTGGATCGGAGGACAGCAGAAATACGTAAAGAGATCGCGACTGAAGACGATTGCGCTGCTATGCACTGATCCGAATGCTCCCGCGGTAGAGAAACTGGCAAAAACCGATGCACTCGATTACATCACTGAAGGCAAGTATCGTGTACCGACAGATGTCGGCATGAGTCCGTACGAGACGCAGCCATTCTTCAATCCATATATGCTTGCTCAGTCGGTCGATCAGGAAGATCTGCAGCGACGGAACTTCCATCAGCTTTTCCGTGTGACCGATGTCTACAAACTGAACATAGCAGCAATTCCGCCTGAGGCGCTTGCGTCGCGAATCAAGGACCTGATGCGGTAGGAGGTCGTTATGGCAAATACATTGGGCATCATCAAACCGGACGGCGTTCGCCGCAAACTGGTCGGCACAATTTTGAGCAAGATCGAGAACTCCGGTCTGATACTTCGAGGCATGAAAGTCCTGCACCTGAGCAAAGACGATGCAGAGAAGTTCTATGCCGTTCACGAAGGGAAGTCATTCTACAAGTCACTCGTCGAGTTCATGTCGTCGGGACCGATTGTTGTACTGGCAATAGGCGGTCACGGGTCGATAGAACGCTGGCGTGATCTTATGGGCGCAACTGACCCGGCGAAAGCCAAATACAACACGATTCGCCGCGAGTATGGCACGTCTATCGAGAAGAACGTGGTGCATGGATCGGACAGCCCTGAGACCGCAAAGACCGAGATATCCTTCTTCTTCCGTGAAGATGAAATACTGCCCAAGGAGTAAACGCGATGTCTGATTCGCTTTATGATACAGCACTCTACGATCGATTCGACCGCGACTTGCAGCGCCGTCTGAATGGTCCCAATATCAAGGACGTGCGCCTCGAAGAATTGCGTGAGCCAGCCATTCGAACCGGCACGCAGACGAAGTTCGGCTCATGGGGCTGGCGGTCCGCCGTCTCAAGCCGTATCGCAGAGAAAACCGTGAATATCGGTTCAGAGAAAGTCCGAGAATTTCACCTGCCTGACACGAAGCGGCAGATTATATCTAAAGCGCCTGCCGAACTCGATAAAGTTCTTCATCTCATGGAGACGCTACCCTTTGTTCGGCTACGTCGCCAGATGGGACAGAACTCTTCCTATAATCCGAAATGCAGCCTCTACATTTCCGTTGCCGATCTGAAGAACTACCGTTTAGCCTACATGTGGGGCCAGACCATGGGCGCGGTGACCAACGCACCAGGTCCGGAGTTCACGCTGATTCATATCCCCGAAGAGCATCACCTTCGACAGCAGGCTTTAATCCTACCGGATCACAACATTTCAATCGTGCTTGGTTCTGACTACATGGGCGAAGACAAAAAAGGTTTCCTACGGAACGGAATGTATGCCGCGAGCACACAGGGATTGTTAGGTCTGCATGCGGGTGCGAAAGTCGTGGTTATTCGCGATCAACAGACTAACAAGCTGAAGAAGTTCGGCGTGTTCTTGTTCGGCCTCTCTGCGACCGGCAAGAGCACCTGGTCGTGCCATCAGCTCGGTCTCGACTGGAAAAAAGGCGAGCGGACGTTCGTCTGCCAGGATGATATCTGTTTTCTCGAGAAGGATGGTTCGGCATTCGGCTCGGAACAGAACTACTTCGTCAAGACTGATGTCGACAGCAAGCTTCAGGAAGCGATGTACAGCTCACTCGTGCACAAGAGCGCCCTCTATGAGAATGTGATGATCAATGCGGATGGCGAGCCGGATTTCCTCGATGAGAATCTCTGCGGGAACGGCCGTGCAGTGATAATGAGAAAGCATCTGAAGATTGAGCGAGGCCGCTGGCCATTTGCGATGAAGGACATCTGGTATCCATCTATCAATCTGCCACCTATCGATGAATTGGACGGTCTGGTTTTCGCCTTCATAACCAGGCGTAACACGATCATGACGTTTGCTCAACGTCTGACCCCGATTCAGGCTGCGCTTGCATATCTCTGGGGCGAATCGAGCCACAGCTTTGCCTCTAATCCCGCAAAGGCAGGCGAGTCGGTGCGCACAGTCGGTACCGATCCGTTCATTGTCGGATCGCGGGCGCACAAGGTGAACCAGTTCTACAAGATCATCATGGATCTGGCAGCCAGCTACCCGGACAAAGTGCATTTCTTCCAGTACAACACCGGTGGAATGGGTGAGATCATAGAGCAGAGTGATAAGGGCGGGAAGAAAAAGATCATCCGCAAGACCGAGCGCGTGCCTATCGACACGATGGCTGCCATCCAGCGTGGCGATCTGCGCGGAACGAACAGATACCGCGAAAGCTTCCTCGGTACCGAGGAAATCGTCTCTGCTGAAGGCGCTGATCTCACGTCGTATGTGCCGGAGAAATACTATTCCCAGGATCAGATCGACGGGTATCTGCGAGATCTGGTTAACGGGCGCCGCAAGTTCACCGAGAAGATCACAGAAGAAGGTCTGATGCCCGAGATCATCCGAGCGGCTGAAAACTCATTCAGCATAGCACCGGAAAAGCAGACAAAGGTCTTCGTATCATCGAAGAAAGACGAGCCTCCCCCACCCTCAGACAA
>DAOVLC010000166.1 GCA_030631455.1 Candidatus Zixiibacteriota bacterium | reverse complement strand
ATTATCCCATGCATTCAGGCGCTATCCGGTATGGAACGATGCTGAACACAGTCCGATGATGAACTGATCGCCCACGCGACTGTCGCATCGTGACGGCAATGCATCGACAAACCACCTGATATCGCCGGGCAGCCATCAGCACGCTTTGTGCAACTTCTTGGAAACATGTCCGTAGTGAAAGCCAGCAGCATGGTGCGAACAATCTGACTCGACACGACTTGAATACAACGGGATTTGCGACGCAAGATGTGCGTTGCGGCAACACTCTACTTTGCCGGATTGTCAGCATCTATTCAAGAATTTCAAGAGTGTAGCAGGAGGAGTATCTCATGACATCCTTGATTCCAATTCACAAAATCACGGCAATGTATGTAGTTATCGTCGTTGCATGTTTCTGCCAGGATCTTCACTGACCTCGATAAGGCGTAGGTCTGGCGTTGTCCGGAGCCAAGTACGGCATCGCTCATCCTCTGTTCTGGGAGATTCCTCGTTGTGGGGCAACCGGTTAATCAGATCCTGAGCTCTGAACGCCATTGAAGTGCTGCGATCCCCGCGCCAAATCAAATTGGACATTTTGGTTGACTTCTACGTCATATTCCTTTAGATGTGAGGATAGGCTGTACGCAAGTTTTTTTGTGCAACCCTGCACTTTTTGCCAATCGTTATGACGACGGCAAGTAGCGCAGTAGTGGCAAATAGGTGCAGTGCAGTCGTTTTACATGATGATTCGGTTTCAACCATAGGAGGTAGAGATGAAAAAGTGTCTGATCATTCTCTTGTTGGTGCCATCACTGGCTATGGCGCAATATTGGGGTGAGCGCGTGACTGAAAGGAGCTTTGAGCAGTCATCGCTCTATTTCAACAGTTACTTCCTGAATCCGTATGGTGTCGACAAGTTCGGCGATGTGGCTGTTGGTATGATTGATGATCCTTTTCTAAATCTGCATCTGAATCCTTCCAACATTCCTTCGCTCTCCGGCAAGTCTGTTCAGTTCTACCTCGATTTCCGCGGGGATCGCACGGAGGAGCAGATCATAACTGCTTATTACGGTCGCACTATGGATTATGGCGTTGACGCCTACTACTACAGGCCCGATCCGCGCTGGTACAGCGTAACCAGATCCGAACCGGAGCCTGTTTTCTCCGTAGGGATGCTTGCGTATCCTCTCGGAGAAAACTCGAAGCAGCTCTTAGTGGGCGGCACTTACCAACTGATCTACAAGCAGGAAAAATACTACAGAGTGCCGTCGTGGATTTATTATCCCGCTGTCGGCTACGACGCGTTCGGAGAGAGGGCAGATGACGCCCAGAACATCCCGATTCAGGACCGGTACTACGGCAAAGATGAGCTATTGACCGAAGGGCACCTTCTCACAGGCTATGTTGGGTATACCCTGGCGCCACGTTCAACGGCCGGCATTGCCATAAATACCGTGTCTCACTCCCGCGATGGCGGTTACATCAACTCAAACAGCGACGAGTATGGGAATACAAACCAAAGAGAATACATATCCTACTCGGAGCGAATGAAGGATCACGAGTATTCGCATTTCGATATCAGCGGTGGCTTATCTCACGAGTTCTATCCCGATTTTCGGGCTGGTGTCAAAGTAGGTTATCTTTCGGGGGATGCCGATCAGGACTTCATGTCAGTGGACTCATCTCACTCGCAGTATAGAGAGCCTAATGTGACAAACACCTGGAGCTACTATACATATCGTTCGACAACGACGCAATCGTGGAAACAGGATGGGAACACGTTTTACGTTGGGTTTAACTTCGAGAAAGAGATAGATGAGCAGAAGACATTGGCCGGTTACTACAAGTTCAGCAGCACCGATATCGATATGCAAAATGCATCGGCGATAAAGGACACTTCATATAATACGTATCGCTGGGAGTACACTGACGGCTACTATGAATCCGAATCGGTTTCATCGACGTCTGATCAGAGGACAGCAACAGGCAACAGAGAACGAAAGAGGCATCAGATTATGCTGAACCTCGATTGGACTCTGACTGAAAAGAGCAGAGTGGTGGCAGGCCTGTTCTACCAAAGGGAACAAACCGATGTCAATAGCAGCGAACCGGTGATCGCGGATCGCTGGAGCGACTACTGGCGGGACAGAGAAGGGGACATATACACAAGATTTCGCCGTCTGTTTGAAGATAAGCAACTGGAGTGGAGCTATAGCTCGCGCGAGTGGACGATCAAAGTCCCAATTATCCTCATCCTCCAGATCGATCCGCATTTCTCCATGATGGTGGGCGCGAACAGAGTCCTGAAAAGCTGGAAGATCGAAGATGAGACGATAGCATTCTTCGACAGGCGCGAGCGTACGGAGAATGGAGAGACAAACGTCGAAGAAAACTTCGGCGAACGGTACCATCAGGCCGATCAGAAGTTCACCGAAGACTATACTGACTTGATTCTCAGTTGCGAAGTGATTCCAAAGGATGAATTCAGAATCCGCCTGATTCTCGATCCTGAATTCGACAATAATCTCAGGATTGCTCAGTGGTGGCTGAGTTTTCATTTTATGCTGTAGCACCTGTATCGAACAAGGTCGAAGGCTACCCCTTCTAGCCCAATCGCTTGCGTTGGCCCCAAGTCTCGCATGCGCTTAAAGTAGTCTGAATTCCTGTCGACATGGAAAAAACACTTGACATATTTGGTGATTTGGGCATATTGCCAAGTATGAATTGTCTGAGGAGGACATATTGAACAAGAAAAAGAAAGCTCTATTCGAAGCAAGAGCACAGATAATCAAGGCGATAGCCCATCCGACCAGACTCTTCATAGTGGATGAGCTATCACGCAAAGAGAGATGCGTTGCAGAGTTGACCGATATGGTCGGAGCAGACATGTCGACAGTATCCAAACATCTTGCGATCCTCAAAAGCTCCGGGATTGTGAGCGCAGAGAAGAGAGGCTCTCAGATGTACTACAGATTGAGAGTCCCGTGCATAATGAACTTCTTCGGCTGCGTCGAATCCGTGTTGAAAACCACATCCAGAGATCAACTCGAATTACTGGCCTGAAAGCTATGAACCTGAAGAAAAACTGGAAACCACTATCTGCAATAACGGCTGTCTTTCTCGTGGCTTTCTATCTCCCTGTTGGAAGTCTTCGTTTTGACAATGCTGTTCTCGAAGGACTGCACCTGGTCAAATGGTACGCGCAAGAGCACGTGATCTTATGTCTGCTTCCCGCATTCCTGATTGCCGGGGCTATTGCGGCATTTGTGAGCCGCGCATCGGTTATGAAGTATCTTGGCGCGGGAGCAAACAAGGTTCTGGCTTACGGAGTCGCCTCGGTTTCGGGAAGTATCCTCGCAGTCTGTTCGTGTACGATACTTCCGCTGTTTGCGGGCATCTATCGAATGGGTGCGGGGCTTGGGCCGGCGACAGCTTTCCTGTATGCGGGCCCGGCCATCAATGTTCTGGCGATTATTCTGACCGCCAGAGTTCTTGGATTGGAGCTCGGAATCGCCCGTGCAATCGGGGCGGTTCTCTTTAGCATCGTCATAGGGCTTCTCATGCATCTGCTCTTCAGGAAAGAAGAGACTGAGAAAGCGAAGACCGAAATGGTTATGCCGGAATCTGACGTAGAACGGCCGCTTTGGCAGAATGCAGTCTACTTCGCCGCAATGGTGGCAATACTCGTCTTCGCAAACTGGGGTAAGTCCGATGACCCGTCAGGCCTGTGGTACTCGGTCTATTCCCTGAAATGGATCATAACGGGCGTGATATCGCTTCTTTTCGCGGTCATGCTGGTCGTCTGGTTTCGCCTGCGTTGGTGGAAAATTCTCTTGGTTGCGGCCGGTACGGTAGTTCTGGCATTGGTCTTCTCACATGAGCCAATGATTCCATTCGCTGCAGGAGTTGTTGCCCTTTCGATTGTTGCGGTCACGAGTAAAGGCGAGGCCGGCGAGTGGATCGAACAGTCATGGGGTTTCGCAAAACAGATATTGCCACTTCTTCTCTTTGGCGTACTGATCGCCGGCCTACTGCTTGGCCGACCGGGAGAGGAGGGGCTGATTCCATCAGAGTGGATAAGCGGTTCCGTAGGCGGGAATTCGGTATGGGCTAACTTATTTGCTTCGGTGGTCGGAGCGTTTATGTACTTCGCTACACTGACAGAGGTGCCAATACTTCAGGGACTGATCGGTAACGGCATGGGAAAAGGACCTGCGCTTGCGCTTCTGCTGGCAGGGCCCGCGCTATCGCTACCGAACATGCTGGTGATTAGAAGCGTAATAGGCACAAAGAAGACCGTAGCATTCACTCTGTTAGTAATAATAATGGCAACGGTAAGTGGATTAGTCTATGGATCCCTATTTTGACAGGAGATCAGATGTGAAGAAGATTCAGGTACTGGGCACCGGTTGCCCAAAGTGTAACAAGCTTGAGGAGCTTGTCGACGAAACCGCCCGATCGCTTGGCATAGAGTACGAGTTGAGCAAGGTTTCGGATATTACGGAGATTGTATCTTACGGTGTCATGGTTACACCTGCTCTGGTTGTCGATGGAACGGTCAAACTCGTAGGCAAAGTACCGGGTGTTGAAGAGATCAAAGGAATACTTTCTCAACAGTAATCAGAATGACAGACCCGGAAAACATGGGATCTGATATAACACAGATCAGTGTCAGCGGCCACAAGGTAGGTATCGCGGGCCTGACGCGTGTTCTCGAGGATGTTCGCGAACTCGGGCTGACAAACCGCATCGAGATCGGATCAGGGCTTGTCAGGCGGGCACGCCAACAGAATTTCATCCCGCCCGGTGCAGAGTATGAATACTGCGACGCTTTGCTAAAGGAGTATAGTCGCTTCCTCGGTGAAGAGGTTGATGAGAGAACCAGCGCAGTCGAAATTAGGATTATGGGGCCGGGCTGTTTCAGATGTGAGGAACTGACGCGTCGTGTAATGAGTGTGGT
>DAOVLC010000043.1 GCA_030631455.1 Candidatus Zixiibacteriota bacterium | reverse complement strand
AGGAAGGGAGCGAAGCCTCTTACGTGCTGATGAGGTTCGGGAGAATCGGCGAATTCCTGTATGATCTCGGAGAGGTCAATGTCGTAGGTTTCACGGCCGCAGATCTTGATGGAGAATACGGTACCGACTTCGTCGTGACAACCTCAGGTGGCAAACTGATAATACTACTCAGCGAGTCATTGGAAAGCGATTCCTATTCCGCAAATGAGAGTCAGGTCGAAGATTCACTGTCCGGCGGAGTAGTGACCGCTGCTCTCGATCGCACTGTTGCCCACTACCAGATAATATTCGCAGGAGAAAACAGAATTCATGTATACAACCACAACGGGACGCAATTCGATAATTTCCCGCAACGGGTTGATGTTCATCGCCCAGTCGGTCTGATCGGCTCGACTCCCGTGATTGCCGATGCCGACGGTGACGGCGGGCCGGACATCATAATCGGCACCGATGCCGGAGAAGTCTTCGCGTTTGGTTCTGACGGCACTCTATTGGAGCGGTTCCCGCGTTTTGTCGGCTCTGGCGCATGTCTCTCCTACGCAGTGAGCGAGGGAGCATTGGCCAACAGCTATAAGGGTAAGCTCTTCGCAATAGGCGATGACAATCGCATGTACGGGCTGCATGTTGAGAGCCAGCCGCTTGCCGAGGAGGAGTCGTGGCGTCAATCAGGGCGGTCAGCGTTACATCAGAATTTCCGGGGTTCATCCGGTGTCGAGCCTGAAACACCCGGCGGACTGATCGCTGATTTCTACAACTATCCGAATCCTGCGAGTGATTATACGAATATCCGATACAGACTCACGAAAGATGGAAACGTCAAGATACAGATATTCGATCTGTCCGGGCGTTTGATCTATGAAGATCAGGCAACCGGTGAGAACATCTCAAGAGATTACGAATGGAACCTTGACGGCTATCCGTCGGGGGTGTATATATGCAGGCTGGAGGCGTCGTCCGGTGGCTCCAGTGAGGTACGAACACATAAGATCGCGGTTGTCAAGTGATGGCCGCCGGGAGGTTATATATGCGCAGAGTATCACTCTTCATCTTCTTAGTCACGGCGTTCGCAATCTCCGGATCGGCGCTGGCTTCGGAGGCAAATGACAATACTCCGAATATCGGCGAGTTTCTACAGACCGATCAGGGAGACTATATCCGGAGACTTGCAGGTCTTTCAGACGTCGAACCGATGCTTCTGGCAGGAAAGGACGATTTCAATGACTTTCCGGCATTCGGCGGAGATATCTACTCCGCTGAACACCGGTCAATAGGGCGAGCATTTCTCTATTCGTTTCTCGTTCCGGGTCTTGGTGAGTACTATTCCGGCTCGAAGCTTAAAGCCGGAGTTTTCATTGCTTTCGAAGCGCTTACCTGGATGCAATACTCGTCGAATCATTCTTCCGGTACGAAGAAGGAAGATGAGTTCCAGGCATTTGCCGAGGCACACTGGTCTGCCACAGATTACACAGTGTACCTTATAAACAATTTCGGGACAGTAGAGGATACTCTCCCGGGGGACAAGCTTCCGGAGATGAAGACCCAGCAGTATTATGAGATGCTAGGAAAGTATCAGAAGTTCTACGCCGGTTGGGATGACTATGACGAAGATTCAAAGAAATCGGCGAAGCAGCAGCAGTATGTTGTGATGCGTAACGATGCCAACAACAAACTCAATGCAGCCAGGACGTGGGCTATGATTGCACTGGCAAATCATGTACTTTCTGCGTTCGACGCAGCGTTAACGGCGAAACGATTCAACAAGCAGAGGGACGTATTCTCAGGCGTGAACCTGAAGGCGCGGCTGGCGAGATACTATGACGAGAATATTCCGCAGCTTGTGATGACCTACAGGTTCTATTAATCCTGACCGTGGGCGGTGGCATATATGTTGAGAAATCACGCTCTATTCACGTTAGCGATTATGGTCTGCTGGTCGACCGGCTTCTGCTTTGATTCCGGCGATCTTGTGGGTTCAAACAGCGACTTCTTCGCTCAGCAGCCCCCTTTGCAGATTGCCCAGTCGGACGATGAGTGGGGAGTCGCATCCACTACTCCGAAAGTAGAGGAGCTGACGGTGGGATACAAGTCCCCGTCCCATGCAGTGTTGTACTCGCTTTTGCTTCCCGGATTGGGTGAAATCTATGTCGGTGATTCCCGTACGAAGGCAGTCGGGTTTCTTGCGGCGGAAGTCGGGATATGGTCTACCTTCATCTTCTTCAAGAAACTCGAAGATTGGAAGAGGGACGATTACATCGGACTGGCCGTTGTGTACGCAGATGTCGATCCATCCGGCAAAGAGGACTTATTCTACGACATGGTCGGATTCTACGACAGTCGAGACGATTACAACAAGAAATCCCGCGATTACAGTCGGGCGAGTCCTTTCTACCCCGAGACCCCCGAATGGGACTGGCAGTGGCAGGACGGAGACTATCGGAAGCAGTATCGCGATCTGAAGAACGATTCGAAAGCCGCAAAGAGAAATGCCAACTTCACACTCGGCGCTGCTGCCCTCAACAGAGCCATATCGATGATCTTCGCCTGGCGCAGTGCCAGAGGGCATAATCGCAATCTTGCCGATGAATTCTCCAGGTTCAACCTGGAAATCATACCTGACTCTTACAGCAATTCGATAGGTGTACGAGTAGAATATACCGGAACCTTCTGAGAATCTGTTTGCCCAGATTGTTGTTGCAGGCAATCGCCTGCTTATCTTAATTTCTGCCTATGACTATTCCCTATCTAAATCGAGCATGTATGTTTGCTGCGTTGTTTATTTCATTGATGGCGTTCCAGATGGCATCGCTATCGTGTGGCCATAAGCCCTCGCATTGGTCAGACAGATCGGCACACAGGAGCGTTGGCGGATTTATTCACGTGGTGGAAATCAGCGGACGACTTGGGTCAAAAGTGATGTCCCACCCCGGTTCGCTGGCTCTCGACGCGTTGGGAAACCTCGTGATCTGCGATACCGGTAACCATAGACTTGTGAAAGTCAAGCCCGACGGCACGTTCCTGACAGAGGTTGGTGGATTCGGCTTCTCGCGTGAGGAATTCAACTATCCGGCTGCGCTTGCTACATCTGACGGCGTCAATCTCTATCTTCTCGATAGCGACAATGACAGAATCGTCACACTCGACTACGATCTCAATTGGATCGCTGAAGAGAGCCTCGGATTCATTCAGATCGATCCTCCCACCGGTCGAGGCAGCGGTATAGCGGTCAGTTCGTTCGGCGACCTTTTCTATGCGGATCCGGACAACAACAGAGTTGTGAGGTTCGATACTCGTTTCGAGGTTGTCTCGGAGTTGACCGAACCCGGCGGATTCCTCGATCCGGGGGCTTTGACGATCGACCGCAGCGATTATCTATACGTCGTCGACCGGGATCAGCAAAACATTGTTCTATTCGACAGCTATGACAACTATATCGGTAAGATCGGTGAAGGTAGCCTGGAAGATCCAGCCGGTATCTGCACTGACAACGATGACCTTCTGTATGTGATCGATAGAAAAGTCAACACCATTTCCTTATTCACTCGTGACGGCAAGGAAGTTTTCTCTTTCGGCTCCACCGGAATCGGCCAGTATCAGTTCAGGCAAGCGCACAGCATCTGTGTCAGCAGGGAGGGTTGGCTCTTCGTGTCGGACTACGCGGGAGACAGGGTCATTGTTTACCGCCCGAGCGGGTCGTGACGTATGCACATCGCCGCCGGCACATTCGTTATTGCCTTTGTCCTTCTCTGCTCGTGTCCGGTATTTGGCGAACTGGAGATTGCTCACGAAACTCTCCACTTCGATGATGTGCCGCATATAGTCAAGCTCAAACAAAAACATATAGTAAACAACACTCTGAATATCACGGTAGACGGCACGATGTTGTCAGACGATGACTATTTGATCGATGTGCCTTCGGGCACGATCAAACTGCTGGTAGATATCGACGCACCTGTCACTCTCGAAATCTCGTATAGCCATCTCTCCCTCGATATTCCGTCCTGCTTCTTCAGAAGGAAGCTACAGCTTAACGCACAGAGGACGCAGCCGACAAGCCCGCCGAGCGATTACACTCCGTCACAGCAAACCGATGGGGAGACGCACGCATCCAAACTGCGTATTTTCGGAAGCAAATCAATCGGATTGAAAGCGGGCACCGGAGCGGACCTCGATCTTAACCAGACTCTCAACATACAAATTGAAGGTTACCTGCGCGACAATCTCAAGGTGACCGGCGTCCTTTCCGACCAGTCGAGACCCGAGGTTGGCGGGATATCGACGTCACTCGGAGAGATCGACAAGATAACTCTTCGCCTGTCGTCAGAGAATTTCACTGCGGGGATTGGAGATATCGATTTCAAGCGTGATTTCGGCTCCACCGCTCGATTCAGGAAGACCCTGAAGGGAGGAAGCGCCGCTGTCAAGACCGGGGAGATCAAGGCTGATGTTATTGCCGGTGGAATCCAGTCGAAGCATGGCAGGTTCAGAACACTTGGGCGCGATGGCGTCTCCGGTCCTTATCGACTTCTTCCCGATGTCGGCCAGGCGTCAGTTTCGGTTTTGCCCGGAACCGAACGTGTCTGGCTCGATGGCCGTGAACAGACTCGGGGAATCGACGCCGATTATCAGATCGACTACATTCAGGGGGGGGGTACATTTTCTCCACGAATCATGGTAACTTCGCGTTCTCGTATTGAGGTCGACTTCGAGTATCTTGACGAGAACTACAGGCAGGACTTCTACGCCGGATCGTTCGGATACGGCGATTCGTCGGCAACATTTCGTGCGGAAATCGGTTTTGTCAGCCAGGCCGATTCGAAGAACAATCCCTCCCGTTTCGACCTGACTGATTCTGATGTAGCTATACTTGCAGAGGTGGGTGATTCCACCGGGCAAGCTGTCAGATCCGGTGTCACGAAGGTTGATTCCGGCGACGGTGACTATTCCCGCGAAATCGTCGGGTCGGACACGGTCTACATTTACGCTGGCAGAAACCAGGGTGAGTATCAAGTAAGCTTCTCGTATGTAGGTCAGGGCAGCGGCGACTACGATTATCTCGGAGGTGGGATATACGGCTTCACCACGGAAGGCGGCGGAGCATACCTGCCCATCGTGCGCCTTCCTATGCCTCAGCGTTCCGATGCGCTGTCGCTCACAACAGAGATCGAGACCGATGCGGCATCGTTCCGTTTCGATGGGATGATAAGCAACTATGATCGAAACCTCTTCTCATCGTCCGACGATAACGACGATGTCGGATCGGACATGACGGGCAAAATCCGGCTGTCTCCATTCGGAGCCGATGAAGAAGATGATATTGGCTGGCAGATTGACCTTGAGGGGCGACGGTCAGAAAACGAGTTCTACCTGCCGGGTCGCATCTATAGAGTCGAACGGGACAGAGAGTGGGGCCTGGTCTCTGATTCCGTTTTCAAACTTGCGGAGCAGCTTTCAGTCTCGCAGCGGCTCTCGATTGGAAAGCTGGCAAAGATTGACACTGACTGGGGAACCTATCGTGATCGAGATTACTTCAATGCCGACAGGTACGGGTACGCCTTGCGAGTTGAGCCGCATAAGTCGTTATTTTTCAACGTATCACGAAAAGATCGGCTATCTGAAGATGTTCGTACCGTGTCTGGGTTTCGACTCTATGAAAACAAGGTGAGGGCAGGCTGGAGCTATTCGCGCTTGAAGTTAGTTGCAGGATGGAACGATGAAACTGATCTTCGTGTGCTCGACACTAATTCGACAGGCCGCAGGTTAGACCGATATGGAATAGATATTGGTCTTGCCGGTCTGTCGTCAAACATATCGTACGAAGCACAGGACATATCCAGAGACGGCTGGCGGCGCGATTATGACTCGCGAGATGTAACTGTCGCGTACTCGGGGCGGGGCGGGCTTAGCAATTCTAAGGTGGACTTCAATTGTGCGTATCGCCGGATTCATCGTTTCTTCCCGGACCGATACGATCAATCACAACTCGGCGCTACCGTCGATTATCGTGCCGGCAGTTATCAGGGCTTATTCGATCTCTCGCTCAACTACAGAGTGAATCGGCAAGGTATCGACCGAACAGGCGAGAGCTTCATCAGGCTCGGCGAAGGTGAGGGAGACTACAGGCTTGAGGATGGAGTCTATGTGCAGGATCCTCTCGGAGATTACATACGCGTTGTCGAGGTTCTTGATGTGGCGGATGTTGGCGTGACTGTCGGCCGCAGCTTCAGGTTGCGAACAAACCCCGCGAACTGGAAGTCGTGTCCGCATAGCCTCGGATTTCTGAAGAAGGTAATACTTGAGACTCAGATACGAACGAGTGAGCAGGGGGATGCCAATGAATCGTTCGACATATTATGGATCGTGCCGTATGCAAGTATCTTCTCGGAGAGTTGTTTCAGCCTCGAGAGATCGCTGCGGCAGACGGCAAGGATCGGGTTGAATAGTGGGCTTTCCCTCTTTCTCTCCTTTAACGAGGAATGCAGGAAACGGCCAAGGCAAACTCCGACTTCTGCGGAATACAGGATTCAATTCGTTGAGCGTCTCGAGATGAGGCTGTCAACGCGAGCCACCTATTCGGTTGAGCATCGCTTCAAGAGATTGGACCAGGATTCACGGTCGTTTGGTGATGCCAGTTTCACCGAACACCAGATTGTCAACGTGCTCAAACACAGAACCGATGCCGGACTCGAACTGGTCTTTAAGCCGGGCTACCTCGCAGACAGGAGCAGAGAAAACGACCTTGGGGTGACAATGTGGGAAGCTGCATTTGAAGCAAACCAGAGGCTGGCGAGCAGCGGACGAATCAGTTCGACATTCGCATTTCAGAACGTGACATCATCGGGCGGCGATCGTTTTATCCCGTTTCAGTATGCAGGCGGAAAGCGAGTTGGAGACAATCTCCAGTGGGGAATCTCGACAGAGTTGCGATTCGGCAAGAACATGAGTGTGAGATTCTCGTATGATGGCGAGAAAATCCCACGGCTCAAGACGAGACATGTATCCTCCGTCTCTATGCGGGCGAGGTTTTGATGCGAGTGCTTCTTACGATATTCATACTCTTTGCTCTCGCAGGCATAGCGTTGTGCGACGATTCGAATGCTGTTGTCAGAGATGTATTGGTCACTGGCGATCTGCCGGAAGGCGATCCATTGCCTTTTGCGAAGGATGCTTTCGAGGATCTGGACGCGAGTGGGTCCACTATCGAGCGGATCGCGAACGTCCTGCTTGAGCACTTCAATGAACGCGGCTACCCGTTTGCTCAGGTATGTCTCGACAATCTGGAGCAGATCGATACCGGTGTGATCGATGTTACCATGCGTGTTGTTGTCGGACCGCTTACCCGTTTCGATTCATGCGAAGTCGAGGGGGTCGACCGACAGACCGCAGCGTATCTCGTCAGGATATCGGATATCCAACAGGGCAAGCGTTTCTCCAACCGCTCAATTGAGACGAGCAAGCGGATATTCCGTTCGCACAGGTTCCTTGCAGTCGATGACAGTGTTGAGCTCGTGTTCCGCGACGATTTCTCAAAGTGTATTCCGGTGTTCAGACTCCGTCAGCTTCCGACAAACCTCGTCGAGGGCAGCCTCGGTTATCAACCTGCATACGCAGGCCAGTCGGCGTTTGTGAGAGGCTTCGCCAGACTCGAATTCGAGAATCTGCTCGGAAGAGGGAGAAGGTTCTCTATCCGTTACAACAAGAAAGACCCGGTGGCTCACGAGGTCGCACTCGGTTTCTATCAGCCATTTGTTTTCTATCAGCCATTGGCTGTTTCTTTCGACCTCGAACAATTGAAATTCGACAGCCTCTATCAGAAGATTTCTCTCGATATGGAAGTTGAGTATGGTAAGGCAAGGAATGTGTCGGTCAGGGTGTCCGGCGGCTGGGGCAGATACACGCCGCAGGGTTCGGCATTTATGGGAATCTATCATTCTCGAAGATGGTGGTGGGGCATCGGTTCGACTGTCAATCTGAATGCCGGCAATCTGCTGCAAGTATTCGATCTTGATATTTCGTATGGAATCAAACAGCAGTACAGCTTCGCAGGTTTCGCGCCGGAAGATGCGAGGACAACCGACACGAGACTCGAAGGCGGATACGAATTGAAAACGCCGCTGATCGGCTCGCTACGCCAGAGGCTGACTGTTTCGGGTGCAGCTATCGTGACCGATGAAAGTGTGATACCGCCGTCCGATTTGTACAAGCTGGGTGGTGTTCGCAATCTTCGCGGCTATCGTGAGGATCAGTTTTTTTGTGAGCGTTACGCGCTGTTTACGGCACAACCCAAGTTGGAGTTGGCGGTGGGCGCTTCGTTCCATCTATTCTCGGATGGTGCGTGGATGAGGCAGTCGACCGGTGATACACTGTTCCGTTGGGGAGCGGGTACGGGCTTCGAGTTTCTGCTTCCGACCGGCAAGCTGCTCGTAGATGTCGCGTGGGGTAAGAGTGACAATTTCGGAGACGGCAAGCTGTACGTGATACTGGAAAGCAGGTTCTGATGCGCAAGCTCTGGTACATGTTGCTGATAGGAAGGTCGATCAACAATCT
>DAOVLC010000090.1 GCA_030631455.1 Candidatus Zixiibacteriota bacterium | reverse complement strand
TGCAATGGCGTTGAGTGTGAAACTGTATGGTTCTCCCACAATAGCGTCGGGAATCATCCCGGTGGCTATGTGGAATGAGAATGGCACTTCTGTTACAGTCTTGAGAATCTTTCCTTCACGGTCGATGCTGAACGAATCTGGCGGACTCGGAAGATAGAACTGATAAGGATCTCCATCGGAACTGTTCCAGACGGTGTACATCGTATCGAAATCGCCTGCGAAAGCTTCAATCTCGACCCACATCGGAAAAGCCCCGTCCATGTTGCTTTGTTCGAGGAAGAAGTCGACAATGTAACCTTCACGCCCCGCTGGTGCAGCCTCAGATTGATAAGAGTATCGATAGTTTGGCTGACCTTCCTGATACACCCAGGCGTCGAAGAACCAACTCATATCGGAGCCATAGAACTGGGAGACCACCGAGTTGAGATCGTCAGTATCTGCGCTGCCCCCTGAAAATTCGGATTCGAGGAAGAAGTACTGCATGGCAGGGAAGAAAAGATCGTCTCCCATCTGGTGTCTGAGCATGTGAACCAGCCAGGAGCCCTTATCATAAACCGTCGCCCCGTCGAATACGTTATCAGTTTCGAGGTTCTCCACGTATGGCGTTCCAGCATTAAGGCGCTTTTGAAGTCCGAGCCACCACTCCGCGTACGGCCATCCGTAGCTGTATTCGAAGTAGAGCACTTCCGCGTAGGATGCAAAGCCCTCATTCAACCACCTGTGGTTAAAAGGTGAGCAGGTTACGTGATCGCCCGACCACTGGTGGCCGAGTTCGTGCGCTATTACGTACTCTTGGTCGAAATAGGGGCCAATGGAAGTGCATGTTTGGTGCTCCATAGCACCGCCCCAGCCGTAGTGCATGTGGCCATACTTCTCGTCATAGAACGGATACAATCCCCACCTGTACGAGAGCGCATCGAGCGATGGAATCGTATAATTGACCATGTAGTATGTCGATCCCCATTCGTCTAACGGTGTAACGTCGGGATAGTAATTGTGCTCGACCGGCATGAATTCCCCGGGGGCGTATTCCCAGCTCTGTGTGTTCTTGTTGAAGTCTGTTACCACGATTGCGACGAGATACGTGGTGATCGGATGGCTCTCGAACCAGTGTGTCGTGGTCGTGCCATCGCCATTGTTTGTAGTAGACACGAGAGCTCCGTTCGACACGCAGTCCATAGTGTATCCGCCGTAGGTAGTTGGATGAGTGATTATTATATCGGCGCTATCGGGTTTATCGAATGGAAAATCTTTGCACGGCCACCAATTGCGTGCGCCCCACGGCTCGCAGTTCGTGTAGCAGACCATGCGACCATTGAACGTGGTGAAGTCCATCCCATCGAGGTTGAAGTACGCCGGCGTGCCGTTGTACTCGGTCTTTACTGTGAACTCCTCACCGATATCGAATGTCTGAGAAAAGTTTGCTGTCAGGATATCCGTAGCGTGCGAATATGATTGGGACGAACCATCCAACCGCACATCCGTTACGGTCAGATCCGGGGTCAGCAACAGGTCGACGTAGGAGAGGCCGTTGATCAGACTCTTCGCTCTCATCTCCACGTAGCCGCCAATCGTCTCGCTGCTCATGTTGATCTCGACATCAATCTTATAATACAGAACGTCGTAGTCGTACATATTACCGGTTGGATAGTAGACGATCATCGGACTTCTTTCTCCCTGTATCTTGTCAAGTCTTGCTTCGGACTTGGCCTTGCAGGGATGATGCTCCAGCCGATGCTCGGCCATTATCTGCATCTCCTCTTCGGTAGGTGGTGTTTTGAGGGCGCGGCCGTCGGCGCTGCTTGGTCCGATAGGCACAAACTGCGCGAACGTTACGCTATTCATCGCCAACAGAAACAGTGCGACAAGTACGGCTGTCAGAATTCGATACATTGCAAAACCTCCAATGTCAGATCATCTCTATGGTTTCGATTCGATTTCATTTTGAATAACGGGCAATGAGTCCGTGAAGTTTCTGAGTCGTGAAAAAACATCATCCCGGTTATCGCGTTTCAATTCAAGAATCACGCTATTCTTATCGGTCTTAATTCTGTCACAGAAAGCATTTCGTGCCGACATTATCGTGGCGACGACTGGACGGTCTGTTCTCCAGAGCCGGTTGATGAGCGACTGGAACTGGTGCGAGAAGAGTTCCATCTTGCCTATCTCATCTATCACAACAAGCTGCGATCTGTCATTAGAAAACTCGGACTCGATAGTCCTTTCGAGTGCGGCGACATCGACACGGTATTTCCCGACTTTGTAACCTGACTCTATGCTTACGTGTGCCAGCGTTTCCTGTCTGCCTGAGAGTCCGAGAATCGTAAATCCGACACGACGACCATCTTCACGGATTTCCCTGGTAACGAACCCGCATGCAGTCACTTCGGATTCTGCGAGGAGCTTCTCGATCAGAGTTGTCTTGCCGCTTCCGGGCAGACCTGATACGAGGAACCTGAATTTCGTAGTGGCTTTGTTCTCCATTTCATTCCCCGGTTGGTCCGGGCATGTCAAATCGAAGTAATCACAAGCGAGTAGCTGCTTAACGTATTGAAAGATAACATAATATATCTCATTGTCAATATGTATTGTGCGCTTTCCATTTGTCTGAAGCCATACCTTCAGGATTTGCCGTAAGTGTCGATAATAGAATAGATTAAATCGAAAGGCGCGACCAGAAATGCCGAGCGCAGCAGGATTGACAGAGAGAGTCAATGAACTGGAGTACGAGCTTCAATCCAAAGAAGCCGAACTTAACGATGTCTCGAATATGGGGGTCTTGCTGACTTCCATGTTCGAAGTTGATGCAATTCTTGCGGCAATGATGGAGATGTCGCTTCGGACACTCTCCGCCGAGGTCGGGTGCATTCTTCTCGCGGAAAAGGACGAACTGGTGACCGGAGTCTCATGGGGCGTTAATGCTTCCCTTATCCGTAAGATCGGCTATAAGGACGGCATGGACGTGGCAGAATGGGCTTACCGATCCAATGCTACCGCAATAATCAACGAATTTGCCGGAGACAACGAAGTCGGCGCGACGGTCAACTCTGTATTGTCCGTGCCCATCTCGAACAAGTCAAATCCAATAGGCGTGCTTGTTGCGGTCAACAAGATCTCGGGTGCGAGATTCTCTGAAACAGACAAGAGCACTCTCGAGAAACTGGTGAACTTCGCTGCCGTCGCGATCGAGAACGCACGGTTGATGAAGGAGCTCCTTGCAAAGCAAAAACTCGAACAGGAACTCTCGCTCGCCAGAGAAATCCAGAGAGCGCTTCTTCCGGATGTCGACATCGATCTGAATGGGGCGAAAGTCGAGAGCCTCTATGTCCCGGCGGGTCAGGTTGGCGGGGACTACTTCGATCTGATCCCAATCTCAGACAGGGAATTCATTGTCATTGTCGGGGACGTATCGAACAAAGGTGTCCCGGCCGCATTGATGATGACCGCCGCAAGATCCGCCATTCGTGCGGAAATAGGCAGGGGAAAGGACGTAGCGGGAATCGTATCGCATATCAACAACACACTCTGCCTGGATGTGATGAAGTACCCGGACATATTCATTTCGCTTGTATTCGCCCACTTCGATCTCGTGCAGCGCAAGTGTACATATACTAATGCCGGACACTTGCCGCCATTTCTCTACAACGAACATACAGGTGCGATGCGCCAACTTACGACCGGTGGAACGATATTGGGACAGTTTGAAGGGGTCAGATACAAGTTCGAATCAGTAAGCCTTGCGGATGGCGACAGGATGCTCATGTTCACCGACGGTGCGACCGAGTGCGTCAACACGAATGATGAAATGTACGGACGGGAAAGACTCGGAGAATTCCTGATGAGCCACGGCGATGCATCCCCGGAAGAATTCATCCGTAGACTGGAAGTCGAGCTTGATTCATTTACCCTCGGAGCGGGTGAATCACAGTTCGACGATATCACCGCAGTACTCGTCGAAATAGCGGGGCGCACTAATGGCTGAGGTGATAAGAATTCGCGTTCCGGGCGATGCGGTATACCTGAAGTGGGTGCACACCTTGACGGCAGCGATTCTCGTACGGTTGCCGCTGAGTGGTCAGAAGAAGCATCACCTGCTTGTCGCCATGTCAGAAGGGTTCACGAATGCATTCCTTCACGGGAATCAGCAAGAACCCGGATACAGCGTGACCCTGATGTATGAAATCGATAGTGACAGCGTGCAAATCACCGTGCAGGATGAAGGTATGCTGCCGATAGACAGTAACATAGATCATTTGATTAAGCCTGTTCATGGCAGCGAGGAATCTGGTCGTGGGCTCGGTCTGATTCGTGAAATGACTGACGAGGTCAGCATAACGCATGAGCCGGAGCAGGGGAACATACTGACGATGAAAACCTATTTCAACAGGCAATGTGGCAAAGGCAAGGCCATGAATGAGGAGGAAGCATATGGAAATTACAGCCAGTTCCCGCGGTAATTTCACTGCCTTACAGCTTAGAGGCAGAATGGACTTAAACAGTTCTTCGCAGCTCAAAGAGTGCATCAAAGATTATCTCAGTGAGGGCAAAGCGAATATCATCATGGATCTTAGTGGCGTCAATTTCGTGAACAGTTCCGGACTGGGAACTCTCGTATCGATACTGAAGGACGTGCGGATGGTCAAGGGAAGGATGGTTCTCTGTAATCTTGCCCAGTACGTGCAGGAGGTTTTCGAGATAACGCAGCTTTCGCACATATTCGAGATCTATCCGACTGCAGAAGAAGCCGCAGCCTCCTTTGCTGACTCAGTGGTGAATGCCGGGTAACGGGATGAATTCACAATGAGTAACCAGTATCCGCGTATCGCCGATGCTGCGTCGGAAGCCGTTGTGCAAACAGAGAGGAGTTTCTGAGGGCTATGAAAAGGATTTTGATTGTTGATGATGAACTCTTGATCAGGGATATACTGTATGATTGCTTCAGTTCTCATGACTACCAGATCAGCATGGCCGAGTCGGGTGAGAAAGCGCTGGACATTCTTGGCAAAGAGAAGATCGACTGTATCCTGACTGATCTGAAGATGCCTGATATGGATGGATTGGAACTCGCCGATAGGGCAAGCGAGATCGTCCGGAAGAACGTACCGGTCATTGTTATGACCGGCTTCCCGTCGCTGGAATCGGCAATTGAGGCTCTCAGGAAGAGAGTCTACGACTATTTCGTCAAGCCATTCAACATAAACAGGATATACAGCACCGTGGAAAAGGCGATAGCTGATGTGGGAGGGAATCACACTGATGGGAGCAGTGATGGCCAAGCATAAGATACTCGTCGTGGATGACGAGCTCTTTGTTAGAGAATTACTGGAGGAGTATTTCTCAAAACTCGATTTCGAGGTTCTGGTTGCCGGCTCCGGCCC
Source organism: Candidatus Zixiibacteriota bacterium (assembly GCA_030631455.1). Classification (GTDB taxonomy): domain Bacteria; phylum Zixibacteria; class MSB-5A5; order JAABVY01; family JAHJOQ01; genus DAOVLC01. The sequence continues at coordinate 1,075 of DAOVLC010000090.1, read as the reverse complement.
GGCAGCTCTGAAACTGGTCGCAGAGAACAGGTTCAAGGTTGCCTTGATCGATCTGAAAATGAGTGACATGGATGGAATCGAGGTACTGAGGAGAATTCGCGATCTTGATGAGAATTTGATAGTAATACTGATGACGGGCTATCCAACCGTCGAATCATCCGTGGAGGCTATGCGAATCGGCGCTTATGATTACGTAATAAAGCCGTTCAGACTGAATGAGTTGAAGGACATAATATCGAGAGCCATCAAGGAACATCATATCCGGTGCGAAATCAGTCAGATCAAATCAAGGCTCTCGGTTCTGGAGCAGAAACTTGCAGCACTGACGAACGATAGCGCGCCCGCTGACTCCGTGGGGAAGAAGAGAAGTGCTGCCGTTGCGGCAACACCAGGAGGCTATACAAGATCTCAAGTGGTTTCAGAAGCTGATCTCAATATTGAGAGTCAACTTGAGCGATGGGGAAAACTTCTTAAGGAGGGGCTTGTCACTCAGCAGGAGTTCGAAGCGAACAAGAACCGGATACTGAGTGCGGTCTGACTAACAAAGCTGAGTGGTTTTGCAGGGGTATGGTATATGCTTGGTGCAGGTTCAGATCCACGGGAGCTGGGAATGAACGATTTCGCAGCCAACCGTGACCTGATACATGAGCGGAGCGGTAACTACTTCGCTGATAACCAGAACAACATCGTAGAAAGCCCTATATCGAGAAGAATGTCTGAGCTCAGAACCACGAGCGATTAGGACCGGTTCCATCTGACGGAGAAGAACATACTCGAGATTACGAGAGTAGTATTGACGGCAACGGATTGGGAGGCAGATATGGCAGATTTGAAAATCTTGGCGGTTGACGATTCGCCGACCATGCGGAGAATAATCATCAACACACTCAGGAAGGCTGGCTTCGGCGATGTGACGGAAGCTACCGGTGGGAAAGATGCTCTTGAGAAACTCAAGGCGAGCAAGATCAACTTTGTCATCACCGACTGGAATATGCCGGAAATGGACGGGTTGACCTTTGTCACCAACCTGCGGCAGGTTGAGGAGTTCAGGAACCTTCCGGTTCTGATGGTGACT
>DAOVLC010000304.1 GCA_030631455.1 Candidatus Zixiibacteriota bacterium | reverse complement strand
GGTTGACTTCACCACACCTTTCCAATTCGCGGAAATCTCAGAAGTTGAGAACTGCGGAGGTAATCTTGATCTCCTCCAGTGGGAGGAAGCAACTACTCTTAACCTTTCGGCTGGGGGAATCGGATGCCACATGTCCCGAGAGATGGACAAAGGCACATTGCTTGCGATGAGACTGACAGTCCACGGGCTTGGGAGAACATTCGAGACTCTTGGTAGCGTCGCCAGATGCGTGAGCGACGGTGATACTGGAATGTGGTACGTTGGGATTGAGCTGTTCACGCGTGAGGAAATGACTTCCAGGCTGCAAGATGTCAACCTGTCGAAAGTTCCCGATTCGCTGAAGCAGTTCAGCGAGTGGGAGCGGAACTTGCTGGTCAATTTCATATTCAATGAAGAAATCAAAATTCGTAGAAAAGAGACTGTTGAGGAGGGAATGCAATGAACATGGAAGTTAACACAACCGACGGCACGAAATGGAATGTGCTGATCGAAGAGAAGCGCGAAGGGGGAAAGCTTCAACGACGCCGTTATGTGCGCCTGGACATCACATCGCCGGTCGATATCAAGTTGTTAGTTCCATCATCCGAAGAGAACCGGGAGCCGGGGCTCATACCATACACAGGCGATATTCTCAATGTTTCCGGCGGGGGACTGCTTATCGAATCAAGTGAAGCTTTGCCCGAGGATGAGTACGTCGTGATGGAGCTTGAATTGAATGGAACCGACAGGCTAACCGGGATCGTCGGTAAGATCAAGAGGTGCGATAGCGAGAGCGAGACGACGCACCTGATCGGAGTCGAGTTTTGTACTGCGGAAGATATCAGACAGAACTGTCCCGCAGAGTACCAGGCCTTGCTCGGTCATAGCTGCGAGAGCTTCAGCGAAAAGGTCCGCACGCTTCTCAACAAGTATGTCTTCAATCGGAAGGTGCAGGAGAGATCGGAGAAAAATAGTCGATGACACGTTCAAGCATTGGAATCATCCTGATCATTGTCTTGCTATCAGCAGTCGATTGCATAGCGACTGAGGAGCGCACATTTGGAATATGTTTCAGGACCGCCTCATCCGGTTTCCAGGAGCTCGAACTTCCCAACGAGGTTTACGACAGGTTAGCCGGTCATCCGAGAATCCAGGTTGCGCTGCCGCAGAGGAGCGATAGTCTCATGCACGCGTACGCTCGGTTTAACACGGATCATTACGAACCTGACTTGATGGCGGAGATGGCGTCTGCGATGGGCGTGCGCTATCTGATCTGGCTCAAAGTAGAGAAGGCTGGAGTCAGGCAGACGGAACACACTATCATACCTTATGTCTTCCACAGCCATCACCGTCGATACGTGCTTGGAGTCCGAATGTTCGTCCTCGATTCCTTCAGCAAGAAGACAGTTGCCTCGGAGTACTTCGAGGCAAAGAAGGGAGGGGCATCCGTCCTGACATATCTCGATCCTGATCCGAATGACCCCGGCCTGATGCAGAAATACAGCCTGGTCAAGAGTAAATTCGATGAGATGGAAGAAGAAATCTCGGAGAAGGTTGTCAAGAGCATTGTGAAAGTCGCTCACCGAAGGTAGGGTCGGTTGTGTCGACTGCACATGCACAGATCCGGCCGCTCCTGCGAGCTGTCTCTTTCGACTACCGTAATATCCCGTTCCCTGTCTTCACTGCAAGACGCGATGATGAAATCGTCAGCTTCAACCAGCACTTTGTCGAGTACATGCAAATCGATCCCGGAGATCGAATCGGCATTCCGTTACCCGATCTTGAAGCACGATTCAACTGCGAACTAAAATCTGCGATTTACGAGGTTATGGATACCGGCAAGCCCGCTAACATCAATGATGTAGTCATTCGCGTTGAGTCCGATGAAGACAGATATGCCTCGATCCACCTCATGCCATCGTTCTCGACCGATGGAAGTACGATCACGAGCTGCATCGGCCTAATCAACGACGTCAGCGGGCTGAAGCAAATGGAACAACGCCTGAACCTGGTGCAGAACGAGCTTTCGATTGTCTCCCAGGTAAGCGCACAACTTGGCTCGATAATGGAAACCGAAGAGATTCTCAAGATCATACTCATTGCTGTAACCGCAAGAGAGGGGCTTGGATTCAATCGGGCATTCATACTCCTTCTAAACGAGGAGCAAACCGAGCTTGTGGGGCGCCACGCAATCGGGCCGGTCGATGCCGAGGAGGCAGGAAAGATATGGCAGTCAATTCCCGATGAGGGAAAGGATTTGAGGACAATTATTCGAAGCTACCGCGGGAGCATCGATCTCGGTGACATGACACTGGACCGCGCGGCCAGGAATCTCAGATATCCGATGTTTGGCAAGGGAGGAGCGCTGGTCGATTCGATAACTAACCGCGAGTCGCAGAAGATTACGAGCAAACACGAATTGTCGACTCTGGCTGAGCAGACAGATCGTCTATTCGGGGAATCGGCACTGGCTGTTGCACCCCTATTTTCGAGGAACACGGTCCACGGGATAATAGTCGCCGATAACAAGATTACGAATCGGGAGATCGCGGATTCCGATCTCGATCAGCTCCAAATGTTCGCAAGCCAGGCGGCAATCGCGATTGAGCGGGCGCGGCTTTACGAAAACCAGCAGTCTAACATCGAGAAACTGGAAAACACAAATCGTCAACTGGAGAGAACGCAGCAAGAGGTCATTAAGATGGAGAAGCTTTCGCTGATGGGTGAGATGACCTATCGCGTGGCACACGAACTTCGCAACCCGCTAACGATCATTGGCGGATTTGCCAGTTTGCTGCTTAAATCGGAAGGTATGTCTGACACTCCCCGTGAGAGAGCCGAGATCATCAAGAAAGAATGCACTCGTATCGAAAAGCAGCTGGACGTGCTACTCGATTTCTCCAGATCATATTCGCAGGAAAAGGAAGATGTCGACCTGAACCGGCTGATAAAGATCGTTGCCGGAATGGTGCAGCCGAAACTCCTCAGTTCAGGTGTGGTTGTCGAATCAGAGTCAGACGATACGGCAGTTACGGTTCACGTTCACAAGGATCAGCTGCTTCACGGTCTGTACAATACAGTTGCGATACTGGGGGAATTGTCGCCGGACAATGCCATCTGGAGACTGTCCGCCGCTGATGATTCAGGCAAGAAAACGATTGACATATCACCCGATATCGGAACACTTGGGCGCGATGAAGCTGTTGCGATTATACATAAGTTCGTCCAGGGACGGGGAGCGACCGGTGATCTGAGATTATCGCTCGCCAATGAGGCGATAGCCTATAACGGGGGAGAGATCGGATTTGCCCTGAATGACGGTCAACCAAAGATATACATAACCTTTGAATCGTGAGGATAGAGCAATGCCGGAAAGAATACTGATAGTTGATGATGAAGAGAATATCAGGAAGCTCTACGCGGAAGAACTGAGGGCGGATGGGTACGAGGTCTCGGTCGCCGATTCC
>DAOVLC010000180.1 GCA_030631455.1 Candidatus Zixiibacteriota bacterium | reverse complement strand
CTTTGAAGCCATACCGAGTCACCTCTCTCAGTCTGTCGGCATTCAAGATGCCGATCTTGAGTTAGGCCAATGCCCTAATTCTAACTAGAAGATACACTTTTGTCAACAGAATTGTTCACTTATCCTTGTTTTTCTCTTCTTTTTCTTCGATCCTTTTTTTGCCTTGATGCCGGGTGCGATTTGCGGCATATATTAGGCGGAATGTGAACTCAATCGAGGCTGCAACTTGAATAGAACTGGAACCAAAGAAATTCGTGAGCTTTTCGGTTCTCATCTTACGGTCGATTTGAATCTGACTGAAAATACGATCTCCGCCTATGACAACGACATCGATGATTTTCTCGCCTGGTGCAGGAAATCGAAAATCGATGCGACAGCGGTCAGAACAGATAAGGTCTACGACTATCTTCTGAGCCTGAGAAACAAGGGGCTCAACCCGGCCACCATAGCGAGAAGGCTCTCCACTTTGAAACATCTGTACAAGTTCCTCAACGGTGAGGGGATCACGAAGACCAATCCATGCGCATCGATCGAAGGGCCACGGCTGATGCGGAAACTTCCGAGGATTCTCGATCAGAAAGAGATGGAAAGAGTTCTGTTGCTTCCGGATAGGTCAAGACCGATGGGGCTTCGGGACTCGGCCATGCTCGAGATATGGTATGCCTGCGGACTGCGGGTCTCCGAAGTCCGGAACATCAAGATACCTGATGTTCTCCTCGAACTGAAGCTTCTGAGAGTCATGGGGAAGGGGCGCAAGGAACGCATGGTTCCGTTCGGCAAATATGCTCTGGATGCGATCACCGAGTATCTGAATATCGGCCGTCCCGTTCTCGCGAAAACTGGATCGGGGAGTATGCTTTTCTTGAATAACCGCGGTAATGGGCTTTCCCGCATGGGTTTGTGGAAAATCCTCAAGAAATACACCGATCGATGCAACTTCAAGTTCAAAGTCAGGCCGCACACGATCCGCCATTCCTGCGCAACTCACCTGATCGAGGCCGGAGCGGATGTGAGAACGGTTATGGAATTCCTCGGACACGCCGATATAAGTACTACACAGATTTACACGCATCTGGACAGGGAGTATCTTCGCGAGGTACACAGGAGCTTCCACCCCAGGGCGTGAGACGGGGTGTTTTGGAAGATACGATCTGCACAAACGGCATGCTCAAATTCGGCGAGCGGGCGTACCTGCGTCTAAGCCGGCATTTCAATCTCGCTGTCTACCAGAATGGGACAGACGTAGTCTCGCACCTTCCCGACACGGTAACATGGGCCGAGCTGAACATTCTCCCGTTCAACACATTTGAAGAGCTATCCCTACTCGCGCAGAAGCATATTCTCGATTTAATACTCTTCGCAACTGATAGCAGTCTCGAGGAAGAGGCGGTCATGATCTCCAGAGTGAAGGAGAGACCGGCACTTGCCACCGTGCCGACAGTTGTTTATCATCCCTTCGCCGACAAATGTACCTATGCAGATGCTCTTGAAGCAGGCGCCGACGATGTACTGACCGGTGCCTGGGACAGCGAGGTTTTTGGATTCAAGATGCAGATGTTCACTCAGCGGGCAAATCGTGATCTCGGCGTCAACCCGACATCGAGGCTGCCGGGGCCTGTGCTGATTGAGCGGGAAATCGAGAAGCGTATCAGCTCTGGCGAGGAATTCGCCGTCTGCTATCTTGATATAGACAATTTCAAAGCGTACAACGACTATTACGGGTATCTGTACGGCGACAAAGTTATTCGGCTGACGGCCCACATCGTTCGGGATATAGTGCTCGATCTCGTTCCGGATGCGTTTGTCGGTCATGTCGGAGGCGACGACTTCATCTTCATCATCCCGTATGACAAGGTCGAAGTCGTCAACTCGAATATCATCAAGACATTCGACAGTATCATACCGTACAGGTACAAGAGTGTGGATCGCGAGCGGGGCAGGATCGTTGCGAAGAACCGGAAGGGCGAGCACGAGGTTTTCCCGCTGCTGACTATCTCGATAGCGATAGTCATCAACCACGACCAGATGTTCACGCATGTAGGCGAACTATCACACATGCTTGCAGACCTTAAGAAATACACCAAGAGACTCGCCGGCTCAAACTACATGATCGAAAGACGCCGGAAGTACTAAGGCTCGCTCGCAGTCCAACTAAATAGTGCGTGCCTCACCGCCCGTCCTGAGCTAGCGAAGGGCCTGTCTTGATTTCGCGGAGGGCTTTCGGTGAGTTTTCTCCGCGATGTCAGATGTCCTGACAGCGCGACAAAAGCCATTCTGCGCCGTCAGGAACCCTTTCCTAACAGCCCAGCAGTACATTTTGTCTCGAATCAGGTAATGATTGCGATGTTATTCTATGTTATGCGCCGCTTCTTGTTATGATTCACATGGACAAGTGTGTCTCATCGACAGATTTCGATACAATTGCCATGATTATCCACAAGGCAAAAGCTATCTTTCGTGGAAACACACTTGCATGAAGAGTTCGAAAGTAGTAGTATTTGTTTGCAATAGGATTATTGTGAACCGTGACCACCCATGAATATAATATGGGGAATATCGGGAGAAAGGAGTTGTTACGTGACACACGATTGGAAGAACAAGAGAGACAGATTCGAAGTCACCGACGTCAGAAAACTCTCAGGCAATTTTCTGCCCGGGCTTCTCAAAAAAGCCGTACAGGTTGAGGTGGGCGACGGCATGTGTGTGGTTCAGAGCTTTGAGCCGATTCCGCTTTATTCCGCCATGGCTGATCTTGGTTTTGAGCATCTTACCGAGAGGGTTTCGGACAGCGAGTATCGTATTTATTTTTACAGGGCTGAGGAAAAGGAAGCCGCTTTTGCCGGCGTCGGGGATATGCCGCTAAAGCCGACCGCTATTCTGAATTTCAAAGGGATTGACAACTCACTGGCAGACATAGTAGTGAACATGTGGAATCTGATCTGGGGAAAAGAGAACCCGGCTATTGATCAAAAAACCAAACTGCTCTTGTCGTTGGCAAACGGTGTGGGTGCTGGCAGGCTTCGTCAGGCGACCCGAGAACTGGTAAAGGCCTATGCAATGGGTGTCAGTGTTGCTGAGTTCGATGAACTCTTTTCCATGTTTGTCTGGAATGGGGGAGTCGGGACCTTTGCTTCCGAAATAGGCCCATCCTCTCTTTTTGGAGCATACCAGCTGACAAAAACGCTTGAAAGCAAGGGGAAATCGCACGACGAGGTAATGAACGCACTTCTGGAGAAGTTCGGCGAGAAAAATCCGGAAGTGAATGTGATGCCCCACGGCAGAAAAGAGCCGTAAAACACTCTTAGAACGTCTAGGGAGCTTAATAGTGACAACAAGAGGAGGTGTGCCATGTTGGCGCGAACAATAAAAGAGCGCATTTACTGGATGGGAGCCGTTGATTGGGACAGACGTCTATTCGATTCTTTGGTCCCCCTTCCGGACGGAACTAGCTATAACGCTTATCTTATTGAGGGAAGTGAGAAAACTGCATTACTGGACTCGGTTGATCCCCCTATGGCCAATGAACTCCTGGCACAGCTTGAGAGCGTCTCTAAGATCGATTACGTCGTCTCGCACCATGCGGAGCAGGACCACTCCGGGACAATCCCCCAGGTTCTTGAAAAGTTCCCCGACGCGAAAGTGATATCAACCCCCAAAGCAATGGGAATGCTTGGTGACCTTCTGCGAATACCTGAAGAATCCTTCATAACCGTCAAAGATGGCGAGACCCTCACTCTTGGGGACAAGACATTGAAGTTTATCCACACTCCCTGGGTTCACTGGCCAGAGACCATGGTGACCTATCTGGAGGAAGACAGGATTCTTTTCAGTTGTGATTTTTTCGGTTCCCATATTGCAACAAGCGATCTGTTCGTCATTGATGAAGGACGCGTCTATGAGGCGGCCAAGCGCTACTTTGCCGAGATCATGATGCCCTTCAGGAACGTGATCAAAAAGAATCTCGAGAAACTTGACTCTTATGATATAGAAATGATAGCTCCCGGTCATGGCCAAGTACTTCCAAATCCAGCATTCATTATGAATGCTTATCGTGATTGGATACTCGGGCCTCCCCGAAACACTGTGGCGCTGCCCTACGTATCCGCGCACGAAAGTACAAAGCGGATGGTCGAGCATTTTGCTGCGGCTCTTGTGGAGAAAGGTGTCAGGGTCGAACAGTTCAACCTGACCGTAACCGACATCGGGAAACTCGCCATGGCCCTGGTTGATGCGGCGACAATCGTCGTTGGCACGCCCACAATCCTGGCAGGCCCTCATCCTTACGCTGCCTATAGTGTGTTTCTGGCAAATGCCCTGCGACCCAAAACAAAATTCCTTTCCATCATCGGTTCCTATGGATGGGGTGGGAAGACCGTTGAAACGCTCGCGGGAATGATTCCCAATCTGAAAGTCGAAGTGTTAGAGCCTGTTCTGTGCAAAGGGGTGCCTTCGCAGACTGATTTCGAAGCCCTGGATCGTTTGGCCAACACGATTGCGCAGAAGCACAAGGAGAATGCTTTCACATAGGATATGTCTGCGGCGCTGGAAGTCTCTTAGGCGTGAAGATCAGTCACGCAGCGAACGCCTGACCCATGATGTGATGAAGACAGCGAACGCCTCACCGCCCATGCTGAGCACGCGAAGGGGCTACGGTGAGCTTGGAACCGTGTTCCGCCTACCTCTTCAACATTCCAACGAGACGGAGCGCCGGTTGGTATGTCGAATCAATCGCTACAGCCTTCTCAGCGTACTGGAGCGCGAGCCTGTATT
>DAOVLC010000249.1 GCA_030631455.1 Candidatus Zixiibacteriota bacterium | reverse complement strand
GGTACGACATGGTGGTCACAATGACCGGCAGTGGAACAGGTCTGTATGACCACTACGTGTGGGACGAGGAGCACGGGGAGCACCTGAGCTACGCGATTCCTGTGACCGAAACCATCCCCACCCTTTCCGAATGGGCGATGATTATCTTTGCAGTTGTGATTATGGCCTTGATGACTTATGTTGTGGTCAGGCGGAGGAGAAGCATCCGGCCGACAACAGCGTAGTCTGAATGGGAAAGAAGAAGAAACATAAACGGGAGCGCCGGGACAGGCGCTCCCGTGTTCATAAGATTCGATCATGGGTGAAGGTCAACCGGGAGCTATTCAAAGCATATATCATCTTCATCGTATTCATCCTGATTACGTTTTCCGTAATCATGACGCCGTGGGGAAAGGACGAACTCGCGAAACCCCTGAATCGGCTGATAGCCATTATCTCTGCGTGGTTTCTGAATGTTTTCGGGACTTCAGCCCATGCCAGCTCGAATTACATTTCGTCTGACCTCGCATCGGTGAAGATCAAGGAGGGCTGCAACGGTATCTATGCGACCATGATTTTTCTCGCTGGGATCGTAGCCTACCCCACCAGCCTTAGGAAAAAGCTGATCGGAGTGGTTCTTGGAACGACCGCATTATTCATCGTCAATCTCGTGAGGGTGTTGAGCCTGTTCTATTTAAGCGCGTACTACCCGAGCCTTTTTGACGAGGCTCACTTGTATATCTGGCAGTTTGCCATAATCATTATCGGAGGACTTTTCTGGCTTGTCTGGTACGACAAAATCGTCAGCCCATCGGCCGCTCAGGAGAGCGTATAGATTCATACTCATCGTCGCTCTCGTCTATATTGTTTTCACGCCGATCTGGTGGCTGGTAACGCCTCTTTACAGCGAAGCCCATTGTGTAGCAGCGAACTGGGCACTCAATCTCGACATATTATCGGACGATGAGTTGACCTTCACTTATGAAGATGGTGAGATAGTGGGTCGTATCATATTCAGATTCATCCGACCCTACGACAACCATCGATTCAAAGCATCAGCAAAGGAGACATGCGGGAGCGGTCGCATTCACTTCGGCGTCGTAATATGGGGTGCTCTGCTGGCAGCGACGCCATTCTGCAGCTTCAGGAGGAAACTGATCTACTTCCTCGTCGGTTGGGCTTTGCTCTTCGTCAGCCAGATCGAGGGGCTGTATCTACAGGTGCTGTTCAACAAGGCTTTGACTCTGCAACATCTCGAACCAACCTACCAGAGCCGCCTGCCCGCAATTGTGGAGTACGTCTTCGACTGGGGCGGGCAGTTCTACCTGCTCATTGGGAATAAGCTTTTGCCCATTCTCTTCTGGCTCATAGTTGGGCTACCGCTTCTGATAAAAGGAGGTTCGGAATCGAAAGCGTAGATCATTCAGGCCCAAAGGGCAGCGTCATACCAGTTTTGACAAAATGGGTACTTGACAAAAACCGGTTGTGTCGCTTTATTGTCAACAGAGGTTACTGATCTTACAAAACACGTCTCATTTGGTGCGACATTCAAGTGGGACTTGATTGCATATGACATGAGTATAACGAGATATCTTACCGATAATCATTAAGGATTGGAGGGGACATGCATTGGAGGCAGTTTTTCTACGCGGCAATTCTGCTGGCGGCAGTTCCGTTTGCCGGAAGTGCGTTAGCTCAAGATCAGGGAATACCGGATACTGTCAGAGTCGGCGTAGCCGACGTGGAGCAGGGCGACCATTTCTCGTTGCCTGTCACAATGTATAACGACGACCCGGTTGAGGCGGCATCACTCGGTTTCTGGTGGGCTACACCACATCTCTACTGTGACTCGATTTCATGGATCGGATCGAGCGCATCGCATATTTACAGTAGGCCGATCGATATCGACAATGACGCCCATTATGTGCTGATAGGAATCATCAGAATCTTCGAGCTGCCGATTCAGCCCGGCGACAGCCTCCTGGCGACTATCTGGTTCACCGCTCAGATGTTGGCACCTGATACAATAATCACGGTTGACTCAGGCTTCGTGCCCCCCGCCGGAACGTTTAAAATCAGTATCGGACAAGGGTTTCAGGGCTACCCACCTCAGTTCCAGGAGGGAACTGTAATAATCGGCGATCCGCCGCCTCCTCCGGAATTTGTGCTTTCCGATAATCTCTTTGAGTTTGATGCATTCGAGGGTGGCTCCAACCCGACTCCCCAGGTTCTTGAGATTCTGAATGGTGGCGGCCAGACACTCAACTGGACAGCTACATGGGATGCCACTTGGCTGGATATCTCACCACTATCAGGAACAGCACCGTCGAATGTTTCGATAATCCCGGATATATCGACTCTCTCTGCAGGCAGTTATGCTGATACGGTGATATTTGCAGATCCCAATGCCACGAATTCGCCGGAAACTGTCTTTGTGAATCTTGAGGTGATAGTACCCCCTCCGGTTATTGAGCTTGATCCCGATCATTTCGAGTTTGTGGCACAGCAGGACTCGACAAATCCCGACCTGCAGACGATGCAGATCAACGACATTGGCGCCGGTACGCTCAGTTGGACGGCGTCTAACTCTCAGCCATGGCTGACTTTGTCTGCTTACAATGGTACAGCCGGTGCTGATGTTGATCTGATGGTCGACATTGCCGGCATGATGTTCGGTACATACTACGACACGGTTGTGGTAGAAGACCCTGCAGCAAGCAACTCTCCGCAGAATGCAACCGTTTTGCTGACCATATACTCCGGATTTCCCGTCCTGTCGGTAGACCCGGACAGTTTCTACTGTGCGGCAGCAACCGGAACCGATCCATACCCGCGACCGATCTTCATCTCCAATGTCGGGGGCGATTATCTTCAGTATACTGTCACATCAAAGAAAGGATACATGTCTTTCGATCCTGACAGCGGTGCGGTTATGTCCGGAGAGACCGGGACACCTATGGTTTCGTTCTCTACTCAATCGCTGAGTTTTGGCTTCCATTACGACACGATCGTGGTATCGGCGCCGGATGCTCAGAAGGCGGTTCACGAAATCGAGACCTTCATTTGGATGATGGAGAATCCGCCTATTCTGGACGTGAGTCCTTCGGGGTTGACAATTGAGGCTGATGAATGCTTCAACTGGCCACTGCTCGAACCGGAGGTCCTTGTCATAAGTAATCTGGGCGGTGAGGATCTCAATTGGACAATATACGGAGTTCCGGAGATTCCTGACTGGTTGAGTTTTGATGCGATGTCCGGTCCAGATGAGGATTCTGTCCTGGTTTCCGTCGATGTTTCCGGGCTGGCTGTTGGGACATACGATGCTACCATCGCAATTGTCCCGGAGTTCTCTCTTAACCCGCCGGAGACGCTCGGAATTACGCTGAATGTAGTCGAGCAAACGGCGACCCCGGTCGTAGGAATCTCGCAGGCTCACTATGAGTTCCTGTTCAAGGCCGGACAGGTAAGCACAGCAGAGCAACCGCTTGAGATAATCAATCTGGCGAGCGGATGCATGGACTGGTACGTTACCGAGAATGACATATGGCTTGATGTCGAGCCTGACACCGGTCAGGTTCCGGCCGAGGCGTGGGTTGGCGTTAATGGTTTCGGGCTGCCATTAGGAAAGACGTCGACCTCGTTCCAGGTATTCGCAGTCGGAGCTCCCGGCGACCCCGTCGAGGTTACTGTCGATCTCTACATCTGGACCTTCGGAGATGCTGATTGCAGTGGAATGATAGACATTGACGATGTTGTATACTTGATTGATTACATCTTCACGGGAGGACCTGTTCCGTGTCCGGCTCGCTGGGTGGGTGACGTCAACTGTACCCATGGGGATGTCGACATCGACGATGTCGTGTATCTGCTTAATTGGATATTCGCCGGTGGCCCGGATCCGTGCGAATGGGAGGGCCGAATGGACACACCGCAGGTGCCTGCCACTCACACATTTCTCGACGTCAACAAGCAGTAAGCTCAAGCTGATAGACTTCCAAGGCCCGGAAAGGATTACTTCCCGGGCCTTCACTTATATGCGCGGCTTCGTTGCAGCGCGTCTCCGGAATTCTGCTTGACATATGTCATTGGCACGAACTGGAATTCACTTGACATTATGAT
>DAOVLC010000195.1 GCA_030631455.1 Candidatus Zixiibacteriota bacterium | reverse complement strand
TCGATGATGAAGCGTGATATAGATTTTCTTGTCGTAGGCTCAGGTGTCGCGGGGTTGTCCTTTGCCCTGAGGGTTGCTTCCAGAGGCTCCGTTGCGGTCATCACCAAGAAGAAGGATTCCGAGTCCAACACCAACTATGCCCAGGGCGGAATAGCATCTGTCATCAAACCCATCGATTCATTCTCAAATCACATACAGGATACGATCGAGACCGGATGTGGGCTTAGCAATGCCAATGTTGTCAAACGAGTGATCGAGCAGGGGCCACATGCAATTCAGAATCTCCTGGCACTGGGAGTAGATTTTTCTTTCACCGGAGGAGAAAGGTCTCTGAATAGTCTCGATGCCGGTCGCGAAGGTGGTCACTCTGCTAACCGTGTTGTCCATGCGGCTGATTACACAGGCAGAGAAGTCGAAAACAGGCTAATTGCCGCAGGGAAGGCAAACCCAAACATCGACCTCTTCGAGGATCATCTCGCAATCGAGCTTCTGGTCGATTCCGCGCAAGGGAAGCGAGTTTGCTGCGGATGCCGTGTATTCGATGCCGAGACAAAGGAGATCGAGACCTTTGTGGCTCCAGTCACGCTCCTTGCTACCGGAGGTCTCGGCAGAATCTATCTGCACACGACAAATCCGAGTATTGCGACCGGAGACGGCGTCGCGATGGCTTACAGAGCAGGCGCATCGATAGCAAACATGGAGTTCATGCAGTTTCACCCGACATCTCTCTACCATCACGCCGGTGACTCTTTCCTGATATCGGAAGCTGTCAGAGGTGAGGGCGCGAAGCTCAGATTGAAATCGGGTAAGACTTTCATGGAGAAGTACCATCCCATGAAGGATCTTGCGCCAAGAGACATCGTCGCGCGCACGATCGATCTCGAACTGAAGGCATCAGGAGACTCATGCGTATATCTGGATCTGACATCAATCAAGAGCGACTATATCATGCGTCGGTTCCCGAATATCTACAACAGGCTTCTTGCACTGAAGATCGATATTACGCGCGACTGGATACCTGTCGTCCCTGCGGCGCACTATATGTGCGGCGGCATCAAGACTGATGTCGAAGGTAGAACAGATATTGAGAACCTCTTCGTAGTCGGTGAGTCAGCATGCACCGGCATGCATGGAGCCAACAGGCTTGCGTCGAATTCGCTACTTGAAGCGGTCGTTGTGGCGGAGTTCGCATCAAAAGCTGCAATCGGCGCTTTCGAATCGGTCGAGTCGTTCAATCCGCCGAAATCACTCTTCGAACATGAAGCGGTTGGCAAGCAGTCCGGTGATAGGTGTGATAAAGTACTGATCTCACACAGCTTCGCGGAGCTGATGCGCCTCATGTGGGATTATGTTGGAGTGGTCAGATCCAACAAGAGGCTCGAACTCGCAAAGAAGAGAATCGGTATGCTGAAAGAAGAGGTGGAAGACCTGCACCGCAACTTCCCACCTTCGTTCGCCTCGATAGAATTAAGAAATCTGACAACTGCGGCGTTCCTGATGGTCAAGTCAGCCGTTATGCGAAAGGAATCTCGCGGACTTCATTATAATATTGACTACCCTGACAGAGACGATAAGAACTGGTTGAAAGACACCGTGATAAAGAAAGAAGTCTGAAGTGGAAAACCACGAACTCGTGCTCATTCTCGATTTCGGATCGCAATATACCCAACTGATTGCAAGGCGGATTCGCGAGCATAATATCTTCTGTGAAATAGTCCCGTACAACTATCCCCTTGAACAGGCTGGCGCGAAACCGATTAAGGGGATTGTTCTCTCGGGTGGACCGTTGTCTGTACTGGCCGAGGATGCATACCATTGCGATCCTGGTTATTTCGAGCTTGGGGTACCGGTACTCGGCATCTGTTATGGCCTGCAACTGGCCGCGAAGCTGTTCGGCGGAAAGCTTGTCGCATCGAAAAGCCGCGAATACGGCCGGTCTCAGTTGTCGGTAACCGCAGATTCGGCATTGTTCAAGGGCATTAAGGATGAGTTCACCGTCTGGATGAGTCACGGTGACAGCCTCGCATCACTCCCCGATGGTTTCAGGCAGATCGGTCGTACCGAATCTGTCGACTTTGCCGCCATTGAGAACAGTGAATCGAAAATCTATGGTCTTCAGTTTCATCCCGAGGTTTTCCATACCGAAGGTGGGAGCGAGATCCTCGCGAATTTTCTCTCCGAGATATGCCGAATGCGTGGTGACTGGACGATGGAATCATTTATCCAGTCTCAGGTCAGCGCAATACGCGACCAGGTCGGCGAAAGCAAGGTGATTTGCGGCATTTCCGGCGGAGTCGACTCGGCAGTATGCGCACTGTTGCTATCGAAAGCGGTTGGGAAGAATCTCACTTCGATATTTGTCGACAACGGGCTTTTGAGACTTAATGAAGAAGAGTATGTTCCGAAAGCTCTCGCGAGTCTGAATGTCAATGTAAAGAAAGTGGATGCCTCGGATGCTTTCCTCACCGAATTGGAGAACGTCGTTGATCCTGAGGAGAAAAGAAAGGCAATCGGCAAGACATTCATCGAAGTATTCGAAGCGGAAGCGAAAAAGTTAGGAGATGTGGAGTTCCTTGCACAGGGGACTCTTTATCCCGATGTGATCGAGTCAGTCTCGTTTAAGGGACCGTCAGCGACAATCAAGAGCCATCACAATGTTGGCGGGTTACCGGAACAGATGAAGATGACCCTTGTGGAACCGCTCAGGGAGTTGTTCAAGGATGAAGTGAGACGTTTGGGCAGTCTGCTCGGACTGAAAGAGGAAATACTCGGCCGCCATCCATTCCCCGGCCCGGGGCTTGCGGTGAGGATTCTGGGTGAAATTACGACGGAGCGGCTGGCCCTGATCAGACAAGCGGATGACATTTTCATAAAAGCGCTTCGCGGCAATGGTCAATACGATAAGATATGGCAGGCTTTCTGTGTGCTGCTGCCTGTGCAGAGTGTCGGCGTGATGGGCGATGAGCGGACTTATGAAAATGTCGTGGCACTCCGCGCAGTCACCTCAACTGACGGTATGACCGCCGATTGGGCAAGAATCCCCGACCATATACTGGCTCAGACATCGTCCGAGATCATAAATCGCGTCTCCGGCATAAACAGGGTGGTCTACGATATCAGTTCGAAGCCGCCGGCTACGATAGAATGGGAGTAAACAAAGGGTTTGACAATTTGCCCCAATTAGATATTTTCACGATGACTTTATGAGACGAGAAGACAAACATCTGAAGCAGTTCTTTGATCCGATCAGAGCCGACCTGAAGAAATTCGACAAATTGCTCGACCGACAACTCAATGCCGACTCAGACCTTATTCAGAGTGTGATCGATCACCTTCTCGAGAGGCGAGGCAAGCGGATCCGCCCCACTTTTCTTTTCCTTACGGCTCGATGCAGCGGAATGTCTCATCCCCGGATGACCGAGGCCGCATTGGCTATCGAGTTGATACATACGGCGACGCTCCTCCATGACGACGTGGTCGATGAATCCGATAAGAGACGCGGGCAGAAGACGGTAAATATCAATTGGTCTAACCTCATTTCGATCCTGATGGGTGATTTTCTCTTCGCGAAAGCTTTCCGGCTCCTCGTCACGACTCAGACTCCCAGGCTGATAGAGCGTGTCTCACTCGCCACCGAGCGCGTATCGTTTGGTGAATTGAGGCAGATCGAAGAGTGCGGCAATTTTGATATCACCGAGGACACTTATATCGACATAATCTCCTTGAAGACAGCGTCACTTTTTTCGACGTCAGCGGCGTCGGGAGCGATTCTGAAAGGCGCACCGAGCAGAGAAACGAGCCGCCTGGCACGTTTTGGCGAAGGAGTCGGCATCTCTTTCCAGATTGCTGACGACCTTCTCGATCTAATCGGCGATTCCAGGAAGACCGGCAAGAATGCGGGCAGCGATTTGATGCAGGGCAAGATTACACTACCGTTGATCCACGCTTTGAAGAATAGCTCGCGAAAGGTCCGAACCGAAATCACCGGCATACTGTCAAACGGCACCAAACCATCACATTATAGTAAAGTAATCGATTTCATCGGCAACTCAGGCGGTATCGATTATGCCAGAGAGCGCGCCATGCAGTTCGGCGATGGCGCACTCAAACTGATCCGCAAATACGGCCAATCCCGCTATCACACCGCACTCGAGAATGTGGTCAACTTCACGGTGAACAGAGAGAACTGACCGCTGTGCTTCGTCAGAGGCGGAGCTACGGGCTTCCCCATTGTCGAAAGTCATTGACATACCTTTGACCTAAGAGTTAGATTCTTGTATGACTGAGGCGTTGCGTTTGTCTCAATTCGTCGTCGCGTATTCGTGCGCTGTAGAGAGGTATTGCGCGTGACTTTGAAAGGGGAAAGGTCATGGAAGGTTTTCAAGAATCATCAATAGATGAAATCGGCTATTGGTCTGAAGTTAAGCTCGATCTTATCAAGCGCTACGCGCAAGAGTATTCAAAGATACTCTCTTCTCAGAGATTACACCATGTCTATGTAGACGCATTCGCCGGCGCAGGGGTTAACATCTCTCGATTCACCGGTGAATTCGTTCTTGGTAGTGCCGTGAACGCTCTGCAAATAGATCCTCCGTTCAAGGAGT
>DAOVLC010000107.1 GCA_030631455.1 Candidatus Zixiibacteriota bacterium | reverse complement strand
GATCAATGCTTGCGGTCGTGGCCGAGAGATTGCCCAGACTCTCGTTGATAAGTTTGAAGTTGATCCCACCATGCAATGATCTGTAAATGCCTCTGCCATAGGATACCCAGTACTGCCCGGTTGAGTAATCGTAGTTGCCGAGCGGGCCGTACTTGTCCCGAAATTCAATATTGTTCGATCCGAGTCTGACCCCTGCGATTCCGACTGTGCCAAAATCGAGAATCGGCCAGGCAGCCGCAGCAAAATCATAACTCGTTTCTTCGTACAGCGAAACATGCATCAGATTCAGTTCGCGGTGTTCCAGCAGCGACAATCCGGCGGGATTCCAAAAAACGCCTTCGGCATGATCGACGACGGCGACATGTGCACCGCCCATTCCGAGTGCGCGAGCGCCTGCACCGAGCAAGAACAACGATTCGCGTCCAGCCTGTGGCTCTGCTGCGGTGGCGATTTGTGCGATGATCGCTACCACCAGCAGCACTGTCACTACGGTCGCTCTTCTCATTTCACTACCGCTATCTTCCTTCGAACTTCCGCTCCGGTCGAGAGCTTCAGCACAGCTATGTAGACGCCGTTTCGAACAATGTCTCCGCGACTGTTGCGACCATCCCAGATTAGTATATTCTTCTCACCATCAATCGCACCGAGTTCTCCTGAGTTGATCTCTTCGGAGAATACCTTTTCGCCAATCAGGGTGAAGATTTCGATTGTGACATTAGCCGGCGTGGGGAGAAAATAGACTATGTTGGTTTCCTCTGCCCCGGCAGCAAATGGATTGGGATAATTGAAGAACGACTTTTCGAGATTGTTCGCGGCAGAGCCATATCCTTTCAAAGCTGATAAAACGGCCCCATCTCCACCGACAACGGTAACTCTCGATCCCTCGATACCATAAGTGACATCTGTCGCTGCCACACTGGTGCTATCGAGTCCGATGAAGAAGTTGCTCGACGTAAAGTCAGGACTCACCGTGCATGCGAATGTAAGATCTTTGGGATTATCCGGTCCGAAAATCAGGTTTTCCCCGAACGAGATCACTACGTTATTTCCAGAAAGACCCCCCTGGAAAGACTGCCCGTCGTGAAGCAATTCAGCGGCGATCAGAAGATCATTCGCTGCAACAGCATTTCCGTGCCTATCCAGGAGGTTGAAGCTGATCTCATCCAGGCGCATCTCCGCCTCGGGGTTGCCAGCCAGGGCTGAGAAAGACAAGTCAGCAACATCAAACTCTTCACCCGGGCTTACAAGTTCCCTCGAATAGAAATCGTAAGTCACCTGCAGAGTCAGTTCTTCCTTCTGCACAATCACAGGTATCGATACGGATCCGGTCTGAACGACTGCCGGCTCGCCTGTATTCGAATCCACGGGTATGTCGATCAACTCCACCACTATCTCTCGATTCACATCAGCCATGGGAGCGACGACAGTCCAGCCTAAGATATCGTCGACCGCGAAGGCAACAAGCGAATCATCATCCGACTCAAATCCGGTATCTTTGAGGGATAGGTTGATCAGTCCATAACCAACGCTGGCCTGACCGCTGTTTACGAAGTCGGCCGTTATGTGGAAACTCTGACCAATGCTCAGAACGCCGTCCACAGCATTCGGCGGAGAGTCGATGCTCGCAGATACCGCAATCGCCGCGGGACTCTGAATACTTACGGCTGCCGTGTTGTCAAGCGGCGATAGTATAACTCCACTCAAACCTGTGCTCGCGCCGATGGCAGAGTCGATGTAAGCAGTAAACAGTTCAGCAGGATTCGGAGTCGCTGAGGCTCTAATTTCCGCGATCACTGAGTCGGTCTCTCCGATCAAAATCGAGGCAATATCATACGTATCCTCGAAATCTGATGAGCCATCCGAGCTGAGCTTGACCGAAATCGATTCAAGATTCTCATCGCCCTCATTCGACACTCGAATCACGATGTCGAAGAGCTGCTGTGTGTTTACTTTCGGGATGTTCAGCGCAACTGCCGTCGCAGAAACCAATCTAACCGTCGCCTGCTGTTCAAAATCTATCAGATTGTTTCCGAGACTCAGTATCTGCATCCTGCTGAAGCCATTTTCGACTCCCTCGATATCGAGCGAGAGACTGTTGTCCGTCAGTGGAAATGATGATGGTACTGTCTTTGGGTTAAACAGCAACAGATTCGGACCGGGCTGCAAGGTGATGTCCGCATCCGCAAGCGTAAATCGAATCTCATCGAGACTCGAAGTCAGATGCAGGACTGACTGATCAGTGTCAAGAACCAGCGATGCTTCACCGTCATTCAGGATGGTGAGCGATGGAGCGATCTCGGTTCCTCGAAACGCAACCGTCGGCTGAAGGCTCCCTTCGCCGTAAATCAGAGATGACGGCGTCTGGATTAGTACCGAATCGGAGAGCGTCATCGTATCGCTATAATCAGAGAAGCCCTGCAGACCGTTGAGATTGAGTTGAACCGTGAACCAACCCGAGCCGTGCTGAGATTCGATGACTGTCTCTTCGAAAAACAGTGTTATCGGCTCATTTATTGCCGGGATGTAAGCAGGATCGTTGAGGTTGATCCCGAACGTATCGCTGTCGGATGAAACGAACTGCACGAAGCTCGATGTGTCGAGCACGATGTTATCCGCACCGGAGTTCACAACCCTGCATATAAAGGAATATGATTCTCCCTGGCTGACAGATATTGGAGAGAGCGAACTCTCGTTGTACGCGAGGGACTGCCTCCGGAGTATCTTGGCGGAATCGAGATACTCGCTTTCGTCGGAAACCGGTAACTCATCGTAGGTGCCGGCGAAAGAGGCTCGGAACTTGGTCCATCCGGCGTCGAAGTTATCCGGAATGACCGTCCTCACCGTATTGGTATGCATGGATCCCGGAGTGATCGTGTAAGGAGGCGCACTGGATTGCGATATCACCGTCATCTTGCCCTGTGTCGACCAGAGCGAAAGATCATCCACGACCGTCGGTAACGATCCGTAATTCACAATAGATATCGATGCGGTCAGAGTATCACTCGTATAGAGCTGAGACGGTTCCACGGTGAGCCGTTCAAGATGCGAGGAGTGCATTGCGACGATATTGGATCTGCCGAAGACGCCGGACTCTGAGATCGCGGTGAAAGTCAGAAACAGCTCCTCTCCCTCGTATTGCGGTTCGAACCGCATCAGATCGCAGAAACCGTCTACGAACGCCGTATCTGAATCGATGACTGAAGGGGATGTGGACCCGCCACCGTCAGGCTGTATTGTGACAGTGTCGATGGAAGCACTGAAATCGACAGCAATATTGCCATACCGGTCGAAGACCTCGATCGATGCCGAATCAGTAAACGGAGTGCTGATGAATTGAGGCGAAGAGACATAGAACTCGAAGCGCTCTGCGGATGCGTTGAACACCAATATGGTCTCGCTGGTCACCGTCTTTCCTCCGACATCGACCCTTATCTGAGCCGATCCTGCCAGGACAAGCGTCTGTTCGGCTGAACCGCTCCCTCCGGGTGAAGCGAATGAGTTCAAATCAGGAAGATCGCCGTCGGGAGATTCCCCCGGCTCCACAAGCTCTACCACGACGAATGCATCGAGCAGATTACCGGCGATATCAATGACATTAGAGACTTCTATATCAAACGGCTCGCCTGCCGTAACACTTGTCGGAGTAGAGAAGCTGTAGCTGTGAACCACTCCCGAACTGACGAAAATGTTGAATACATCGGAGTCGACCGTTCCATTAGTCATGTAAATGTTGTGTAGTCCTGCTGTCCTGAACTCGAAGTTTGTACCGGGGAAGGCGGCCTCGGCAGGATCACCATATACAAAGACATGAGGCGAGGCACTGTTTGGCAAGATTGTGGCCTGGTTATCGGTTGTTTCGAACCAGACAGTGTCGTCCGTTTCAGTGAGAACATTACCGTACATATCCACGGCAGCCACAAAGATAGAATCTGTCAGAGTTTTTCCAGCCAGAATATGGTCTGGGAATCCGGTCATTTCGTAGTGGTCAAACTCTCCCGGAAATACGTAGACCAGAGCCGATGTATCCGCAAATGTATCTACCTGACATGCGATTCTCGACGTACCCCTGAACTTCGCCAGAAACACCCCGTCGTCGGATATTTCACCCGCCAAGTCCGCCAGCGGAACCGCTGGGACTACCTCCCAAAAAGGCAGGAAATCGGTCAGCTCGTTGTCGAACTGATCCCATCCCTGGCACGAGTATAGAATCGTATTGCCCGCATTAACAGTCTGTACGCTTGACGGCGAGACGGCAATCGATGCGAGTTCATCCGGTTCGAGAACAAAGCCCGGACTGACGGTTGGTCCTGCGATCAGTTCACCAGTGCTGTCTACCGATGAGACCACAATATAGTATTCTCCCGGTCTTTTGGGGCTGAGGATGCTGTCGAGCGTGATACTAATCAGCGAGCTATCGGCGGGCAGAGACCCAAGGGTGTCGAAATCGAGCCTGATGCTGTTGCCCGCTATCTCAAACGACGAAAATTGCGGATCGACGTTCAGCGTGTCGCTGTCGGTATATGCGAAGGTGCTCATAGTGGAGATATCAAAACTGTCGGGAAATGTGAGTATCAGCGATCCCTTGATCCGCATGACCGAATCTACCATCAGAAAACTCACATAATGCGTGTCATAGATACCGACAATCCCAATTTCGAGGGAGTCAGACAGCTCCGTAAACGGCTGCGGCGACAGCGAGGAAAGAAAGTCAGGAGACAATCGTATCTCACGGTCGAATTGAGCAAGATCATCCTGGTAGTTAAGCCGAGAGTCCGCCTTTGCCGTGAGACCGATAGTCAACACGAGTACAATACAGAACCTGATACTGAATAGCTCTTTTTTCGTCATCACGCTGTCAAATATCTCAGGGCAAACACCCTGTGTCCCACGTAATTACAGAAGTAACCGTAGACATACCAGCTAAATCCCAAATCAATATAAATCCGGCAGACGCCAAGTCAAACATAAAACTACACTTAGCACGCTTTTGGAGAGACTATATCCCGCATTCCCCATATCAGACCGGAAGAGTGTTTTTCCGAGTTGCAGTAACATCCTATTATACAAGAGTCACTTCGCAGCCTACTTGCGAAACTGATCAACATTGGAGCGAAGGTTGTCAGGCACAGCAAATGTGTCATTCTTCAAATGGCAGGGGTTGCGACAGACAACAAGTTATTTTTCGTGAAAATATACTTGCATGAAGAATTCGAAAGCAGTAATATTCATTTGTCAAAAGGATCAAAGAAAAATACGACCACTCATGGATTTGATATGGGGAATATCGAGCAAGATGTAGATTTGTATTGACATGCTCTACTCGACGATATTCATTGTGGCAACACTAAGAAGACACAGGCACGTTTGTGCCAGAAGTGGAGGTGATGTGAAGTCATACTTGACCCTTAGCGCACTACTAGTAGTCGTGTTCATTCTCAGTTCGTGCGCCCCAAACTACCAGATTCTTGAAAGGCCCACCGGCCGCGGATTCGTGCCCGAGGTTGACGAGGTCTCTACGAGGGGCAAGCTCGTCCTCGTATCGCCGACGAACCTGGACATTCAATGGCGCTATGCCGTGTCGCCAGATGGCCAGTCGGTAGTAGTGTCAGCGCGGGCAGCAGACTCTGAGGATCCGTATCAACTCTACCGCCTGAATGTCGCCGGTGGTGCTCCTGTGAAACTGACCTCTTCGCTTGACAGTCTCGATGCTTGGGATCCTTCCTATACATCTGACGGTAATTCTATCGTTTATCGAGCAGGCAACTCGTTCTGGAAAATTT
>DAOVLC010000158.1 GCA_030631455.1 Candidatus Zixiibacteriota bacterium | reverse complement strand
GCACTCATCATACTCCACTTTCGGCCAGATGTATGAACTTGTCGGCTCGTACGAACCGGTAAACCAACCCTGACAGTTGTTGTCAGGCGTGTACTGCCGCGGACCGGGAGCCTCACCGAAGGGATCGAAGTATCCCATTGGCGGGCTGTGGTCCATCGAGACCTTTGACGTATAGAAGTCAGGGTCCGGGGCGTTGTGGTAGCCCAGCACAGCAGCGCCACCATGGGAGACGTCTATCGAGCAGTATCCACCGTTTTCGCCGGTAACAGCCTTACCGCCGTGTTCACCAAGGGGCCACGCCCAGCTGCCGGTGAAGTCTCTGGCGTTGTATCTGATGTGCCTGTAGGCCGGGGTTCCACCTTCGCACTGGGTGCACATCCAGTCGATGTGGACACCGCCGTAGTCGGAGGTACCTTCATAAGTAACCACGATCTGGCGGCCCATCGAACCGTTATGCTGGTAATCGTAAATCGTGCTACCCACTTGAGTGCCGGGTGAACGCGAGGCACCCAGATTACTGCTGCCCTCGGCAGTAAGCGGAAGCTCTTCGTTACCGGTTAAGAGTTTGTTGACTAGCTTCTCCGGCCCCAGACCTACCTTGCCTTCGGACGCATACGATACGCTAAAGACAAGCATCAACAGAAACATTGACAGCATGCCGAAGATTAAAGGTTTCTTCATGTCTTGCTCCTCTCAAAACTATAGTTTTGGACATTGCCGGTGAGGCAAAACTTGTTCACAAAACTTGAATTTTGTGGCTATTCAACTGCTTCGAACAATAGGGGAATAGCCAGCTAATGCTTCCTTCTTCCCTTCCCACCTCCTTCCGAACCATTACAGTTAACCACTTGCACAATATAATACGAATTTGTCATAACTACTCGTCGAATCCTTCAGTCTCTTGCAAGGTGAAACATCAAGTGTTTAACTCTGAAATCTGGCAACCCGGGCAGATTGCCAAGCCTCATACTATTCCTTTCGGACGAAACCACTTTTCAGCAAACAAAACAAAAAAACTTTTGATAGGAACTACAACTTGGCTTCGCTTACCTACTATCCTAACCCCCAGTAATCGTATATAGGATATAAAGAACGCTGTCGTTTGTCAAGTCTTTTTCTAGCGAGTTTCTGCTATTTTTCCGCAGATTCCGCGGGCAGATATCACTCCGGTCGGCTGAGAACAGCAGGTAGGAATCACGACATGTGTCAGGTAGAATCATGACTGTTCTCACAATGTATCGACCGTGACGCAGCGTTGCGACTTTATCTGTCTTCGATTCTGCGCGCAGATGCTGCGCCAGAGCCATTGTGTGGATCAACATCAGGAAGGCAGTGAGTTTGGATCTGAGATCAATCGATCTGGTTGATCGTCAGAACCGTATGAGTACCAAGTTATTCCAACTGAGTCAAATGGTCATGGATCGGGCTGATCGCTGTTTGAATCGGTCGAAAATCGGCTATCGATGCTGAAGAATGCGATCTGAACGAATGCAGAGGTTGTCCGGTTTACCTACCGGTGGCGTTGATCACGGTCGGGACAGTCTTCAGCAGAATCTTCGTGTCAAGCCAGAGTGACCAGTTATCGATATATTGCAGGTCGAGTTTCATCCATTCATCGAAGGTGGTATTGTTCCTGCCACCGACCTGCCAAAGACAGGTAATCCCAGGTTTCATCGACAGTCTGCGCCTCTGCCATCTACTGTACTTCCCTACTTCATCGGGAAGTGGCGGGCGGGGTCCGACGAGAGACATCTCACCTCGAGCCACGTTTATGAGTTGAGGTAATTCATCTACCGACAGTTTCCTGAGCAGCTTCCCGATCCTGGTGATCCGTGGATCATCCTCAATCTTGAATGCCGGACCATCCATCTCGTTCTCTTTGAGAAGGGAGGCCTTAAGGGCTTCGGCATTATGCACCATAGTTCTGAACTTGAAAACCCTGAACCGCTTCCCGTTGATGCCGCACCGTTCCTGCTTGAAGAACATCGGCCCTCGGGAAGTCAGTTTTACGAGTGCAGCAACAGCCACCATGATCGGTGAAACAACCAGAAGTCCGAGGGTAGCCCCAACCCTGTCGACAACGTTTTTTATGGTTATCTGAAACTTGCAATCAGGGGTGGTGTTGTATACGATCACCGGTCTCCCCAGAAACTCCGTGATTTCCTTCTTTGCGATGTTTGTGGAGAAGAAATCGGCCATGAGACACGCTTTCGTACCCATCTCCTCGCATATCATCAGAGAAGAATCGACGCGGTTGAGCTGGTCATGGGGAACAGCAAAGACCACGTAATCGACCTGATTGTCTCGTATGAGGTCGGGGAGTTGCGAGAGTGACCCGATTAGTGGAATATCCTGGTACCTCCAGAGCTTCGTCATCTCCTTCCAGTCGAGCAGACCTGTGACTCGAAATCCCCATTCCGGGTTTGCCTTTAGATCATCGACCACGCTCTTCGCAAGATCGCCGGTGCCGACCACTATGACATTCTGGTTATTGAAGCCGCTCTTTCTGCGATGGTGAAGCGTGCCAAGAACGGCCAGTCGCAACCCTATCAACAAAGCGGAATCAATAGCCGCAAACGCGAGGAAGAAGAATCTTCCGTAGAACAGTGTCTTTGTAGCGAAGAGCCAAACTACAAACAGAAACGTGCCGGTGATCACGACGCTCAGGACATTCTTGAGAATATCACTGACCGGTTTCGTCCGGTAAACATACGACTGCTTTTGACGGTATATCAGGATTCCCCAGATGGCACAGATGACGATAAAGTTCTGGGCGGAAGAGAAGCTCGCAGGGATTCTCACGTGGAGTCCATTGTGAAAAACGGAATCGAGTGCGCCGGCTGCGACAAATGCAAGGCAAGTCAATATGAGATCGCATGCAAGGTGAAGCCTGCGAAGCGCTGTTACCCGTTCCCCGAGCATCAACTGCCCCCGATCTCCATGAGATGACCTACGTATTCATCTGCGATCTTGTCACGGCGACAGTGAGAAGCCGCATAATTGTAGCCATTCTCTCCAAGTTGCTTCGCCAGATTCCTGTCTTCGTAAAGTTTCAGGATCGATTCAGCCAGGCTGTCAGCATCTTCCGGCTCGAAGACCAGACCGGCAGCCGCCTCTTCGACCAGTTCCATCGATTCCCCCCTGGCTCCGAGAAGAACAGGTCGCTCGGATGCCATTATCTCGTATATCTTCGATGGGATGTTTTTCGTGAACAACTCGGCTTTGCGCAAGGGCACCAGGCACGCATCGGAGATCTTGTAGTAGCCTATCGCCTCCTCGTGCGGAAGCTGCGGCAGGAAAGTAACGTTATTAAGATCGAGGTTCTGAGCCAGATTTAACAGACTCTCCTTATCCGCGCCATCTCCAACCATCAGAAACTTGATGCGCGAATTGCTCTTCAACTTTTCCGCCGCGGAGAGAACTGTTTGCAACCTGTGCGCCATGCCGTGCGTTCCAACATACGACACAAGGAATTCACCATTGAGGTTGATTCTCTCGCGGATTTTGTGCCTGTCGATTTTCTGTCTGAACTCACTCATGTTTATGCCGTTCGGCAACCAGACGATCTTGTCACGCGGCACACCGCGCCTGGTCAGTATCTCAATCGTTCCCTGAGCAACAGCGACTATCAGCTTGGCTCGGCGATAGAGAAACATCTCCACACGTTCGAGAAAACCGATTATGAACCGATTCCTGATCGCTCCAACGGCGACTATCTCTTCCGGCCAAACATCCCGTACTTCGAAAACGAACGGAACCCGTTTTAGGACAGAAATGACGTAGCCCGCCACAGCCACGAAAAACTGCGGTGACGACGCAATCACAACGTCAATCTTCGGCAACAATGGAATACCAAGCACTATGGATGAGAACATAAACGAAAGATAATTCAGGATGCGCTTGAGGAATCCTTTGTTTGGAGCGGCGTACATATATGTTCTGATGATATCTATTCCGTCACACTCTTCTCTCTGAAGAAACCGGCCGGAATACTCGGGTGGAATGATGCCACTGGGATGATTTGGAAACCCGGTGAGGATAGTCACTTTATGACCCTGTTCAACCCAGCATTTTGCCAATTGAGACACTCGTATGGCAGGCGCATTCACCTCTGGCGGATAGTAATGCGACAGATATAGAATCGATTGCGGTGTTTCTTTAGACATTCTTACAGCTCCCTTTGTAAGATTAATCAAAATCAGGCAGTCTTGATCGCGCACGTCATTCGATCCTGACTGGCTTTCCCGAGGAAAGCGATTCGAGAATGGCAAAAGTGGCGCGCGTTACGGACACAGATGATTCGAACTCATCCGAGAGATCATCATCAGCCAGATATCGTTGCGCGAATACGTCAAGTTCATTTCTGTGCCCTTTGTCCTGTGCCCCACTGTGAAGTTTTATCCTCTTGTTATCCGTGAACATTTCGGTGAGTCGGAAATCATCGATGACGAAGCTAACGCCGCCCGTGAAGACTTCCAGCCGTTCTTTGGGCAAACTCTTGCCGCCGTTTGCCGCGTATGTTATGTTCCCCCTTGATCCATCTGCGAATTTAAGCGATATTTGCAGGTTGTCGCTGTTAAGATAGTGTCCGCCCCCGTTGTCGGTGCAATATGCGAATACCTCTGTCGGATTAGCCCCGGCGAGAAAGGTCATAACATCGATGAAATGACAGACTTCCCCAACGATCCTCCCTTTTCCGATCTTATCGTCCTGCAACGAGCTTTCTTTAGGGATGAATCCTGCGTTGATTCGGTAATTGAAGAGCGAAGGGGATGATATTTCGTCGAGCTTCGACTTCACAGACGTGATAGCCGGAGAGTATCTTCTATTAAACCCAATCATCAGTTGAGCGGAATTCAGCTTCATAGCATTTATGACCGTTTCGAGTTCCTCCTCTGACGTCGCAAGCGGTTTCTCGACGAATATCCATTTGCCTGCTTCGATCCCCTGCACGATCTGCTTCGCATGAAGATGATGCGGGGTCAGGAGTAACACTGCGCCGACCTGGGGATCGGCAAG
>DAOVLC010000128.1 GCA_030631455.1 Candidatus Zixiibacteriota bacterium | reverse complement strand
GTGTGCATAAAGCCGGAGGCGGGAAGCTATCGTTCCCGCCTGACATTATCAATGCAGAGACTTGTTTCAAGAGGTCTTTTCTACGGGACAATCTCCTCTTGATCGAAGTCGATCTTCTTCTCATCTACCAGGTAGTTAATCTTCTTGCATGTCTCGACCATTTTTCTCCTGAACTTTGGATGCGCAATGTTGATCAGGGCTGTCGCCCTCTCCCCTACTCCCTTTCCGTGAAGGTATGCGATTCCATATTCGGTTATTACATAATGTGTGTCCCCTTCACTCGTCACCACACCCGCACCCTCATGAAGGAACGGCAGGATCTTGGAAGTCTTGACTTTGCCGGTTCTCCTGCTCCTGACTACCGATTCTATAGCGATAATCGGCTTTCCACCCTCCGACATTGCAGCCCCTCTTATGAAATCGACCTGCCCTCCTATTCCACTGTAGATTCTAATGCCCATCGAGTCAGAACAGACCTGGCCCTTGAGATCGATCTCTATCGCAGAGTTGATCGCCACAACTTTGTCGTTGCTCGCGATCAGAATCGGATTGTTGGTAAAATCACTCGGCCTCATCGTAATCATGGGATTGTCATCAACCCACTGATACAGCTTCTTGGAGCCGATGATGAAACTGGCAAGTGTGGTCCCGTGAACGCACCTCTTGGTGCTGTTGTCAACTATTCCCTTCTCTATGAGACCGATCACACCATCCGAAAACATCTCAGTATGTATTCCGAGATGTTGTCTGTCGTACAGACAATTCAATGCCGCATCCGGGATACTCCCGATTCCCATCTGAAGAACACATCCATCATCGATTAGAGATGCGACGTTCTTCCCGATTGTCTCAGTTGCCCTGCTGGGTGATCCCGTCTCGTAGGTCGGAAGATCGTAATCAACCGGTACTACATAGTCAAACTTGCTGATATGGAAGAAGCTCTTCCCGTGAGTCCTTGGCATTTGAGGGTTGATCTCCGCGATCACTTTCTTTGCAGACCTGACTCCCGCATCCGCGACGTCAACAGTTACACCAAGGCTGCAGTAACCATGCGAATCCGGTGGGGAGACTTGAATAAGCGCAACGTCTATTCCCACGTTTGTGACAAACCTTGGAACCTGGTGAAGAAAGATCGGACAGTAGTAGGCTCTTCCCTCGTTTATTGCCTGCCTTGTGTTCTTCGAGGCAAACAGTGAATAGGTCGTGAATGACTTCTCCATGCCGGGCATCGTGTATGGTGCCGTATCCTCCGTGTCTCCCAGAGTAAGAATGTGATACATTTCCACGTTTCTCAGTTCTTCATGGCGATTCGCCAATGCCTTCACAAGTGTCTTTGGCACTGCCGAATTCGAATGCACAAAGATTTTGTCTCCAGACTTGATGATTTTCACTGCTTCTTCTGCAGACACGGTTCGTTCAGGCTTGTTCATAATTACACCTCAGATCGATAGCAATGTCTCTTTGATTTGTTTTGATTTTTTGGACGAATACATAGTGCCATATTCCTCCGAACATTAGCGCGTAGACGATAGCATACTGACCGGGTTGTGGCAAGCGAAATGATAGGTATTTTTCAGAAAATTCTCTACCCCGGCTTCGCAGACCGAAAGACTCGTCTTTCTGCTTGACAACCTCTGGAAATGGCATATTCTTGATTGCCGCGGCGGGTATGCCGATGCGGTGATATATGCCGGAGTGGTGAAATTGGTAGACGCACTGGACTCAAAATCCAGCGGGGCTTACACCCCGTGCCGGTTCGATTCCGGCCTCCGGCATTTTGGAAACCGGCACGGATGTCTTCTTGGGAGGCTCCGGGAACCTCCAATGATCGCAGATCAGATGATACTTACTTCTTCTTTTTCTTCTTGCCCTTCTTGGAGTTTTCCTGATCCTCGAGTTTGACTACCTTTTCGACATTCGGATATAGGAATGTCTCGTCGTCCGCAACGATTATAACCTCGTACTCGGTCTTGTCGAACAGTTCGCTATCCTGCTGAAGATAGTCTGAACCGAACTCCTCCTTGGGGATAATCAGCTTGTTGGGATGCTTGTCGACCAGGCAGTACGGCGGTTTGACGCTGAACAAATATCTGCCGAATTCCAGATTGTCGAATTCGAACAGACGTCCCTCGTCAATGCGCACCAGTTCGAACTCAGATGGTGACAATGTGTCGTAGTAAATGCCCGAATCGGAGAAGACCTGAACTACCGGCTTGAAGTTGAAGCTATAATTCAGTGTCAGGTAGATGAACTGCGCCGTGTCTCCGGTAGCAGAGAATTCTTTCGGAAACACATACTCTTTCCGATCGTAGATCTGATACTCACCCCGAGGGGTATAGAAGTATGTGTACTGTGCGTTTTCATTCAGCCGCCTGTTCAGGAACAATTCGGCGGTTCTGAGGACGTATTTGTCTTCCTCACTCAGAATACCTGAACGTACCTTGAACTGAATCGGGTTATCGACAAGTTTCTTCAGCGGTATCAGCTCATTGAAAGTATTGCATTGGGCGAATTTGTCCAACCAGTCGTGCTCGATAAACTGAAGTTGCTCGCCATAGGACAGCGCAGTCATCGTATCGACATACGCCTTGTAGGCGGGCAGCATTGTCTCGAGTTCGTTAATTCCCCATTCCGCCCAGGATGGACTGTTCAGATAGTAGTGAGTGAAGATGAACCTGGTGTAACACGAACCGATATAGTTGTCCATGTCCACATCCTGCTGCGGTTTGTTCTTCCACAGCGCCCACTGTTTGTACATTTCTTGAGCGGACATTTCGCTGATATAGAGCCTGTCGTCGAAGTCGTCCAGTGTTCTGGCGGCGTTCAGGAATTCCAACATATCCTCGTTAAGGTCGGCTGTCTCCCGTACTGAAGCCTTCCCGGAACCAGCCCCCAATATTGTCGTGAGCGCTAAAGCGATAATCAAAGTATAGACAAGTCTTGCAAACATCGAGTCCTCCCTTAGTCTTGTTCAGTTGCCCCGAATTGACCTTCACTCTGCTCCAGAATCTTGTAGAAGCCCTGCAGACCCTTGAATATCCCGTCTGCGGATTCATATCGCCCTACACCCTGAAGCTGGCGGATCGACTTCTCACCCCAGAAGATTGCTTCTTTTGTGACATTCTCGATCTTGCCACCGTCCAACATATCGAGATCAGCGAGATACTTCGCCGCATTGACGATTTCGGAGTACCGTTCGTTCTCATACAGGTATTCCGAGTAGGAGGGAATGAAAGCGACTGCGGTTGCGAGATATATCTCGCGATTGTAGTTGCGGCCGTAGAAGCCGGTCGTCTCGATATCGTTTTCTTTGAAGATGTCGATGCATTTCCGGAAATAATCCCACGACATGTCGTTTTCGTGATGCGCAAAGGTCTCGGCGAGTAGGAAGTATGCTATTGATATTCCGTAACCAGAGCTTAATGTGTCGGAGGCTATCGACGAATGGTAGTTTACCAGCTTGCGCAGCCGTTCTTTCTCTGCGTCATTCTCAGTCATACCGATGAACTTGTCGTTCAGCCAGACAGCTTTAACAAGGTTGGCGGTGCCGAACAGATTCGGATACTCCAACTCGATCATGTCTTTCACGCTAGCAATAAAGCTGTTCTCGCGATTGTAGAGGCTGTCGCGATCCGCTCTACGGAGGATATTCTTAACAAGCGGAATGCACGAGTTCGCGTTCGGGATAAACGCCGCAGCCATCATAATGTCCTTAATCAGAAAAGCGGTGTTCCCGGGGATACTCGAGTTATGCACATCCGCCGGTTCCACTTTGTAGTAAGCATCGAGATACCTGCTGTAGAGCTGCAACATGAGAGTTCTCAACTGTGCCAGTTTCTTCGAGTCGCGTGGGTTGCCCCTGAGCTCCTCCAGAGTAAGCAGGTATTCAATCTCGGTGTTGTAATAGTAGCTCTGAAATCTGAGCGCAGCGGTGGAGTCGAGTTCCGACCAGACGGCACTGCGAGCTTGTTTGAGATCCTCGATATCATGTGTTTTGTAGTACGAATCGAGATAGTCGAGATAACTTCTGTTATCCGGCTGCTGAGCATCTGCGACTGCCACAAACAACAGCAGCAGGACAGATGACAAAGCAAATGCCAGTTTTGTTCCAACGATTCTGCGAATCATACGCTTCACCTCTTGTGTCATTGTGTAAGCTGATTCAGGCAGTTGCTGTAGTTGAGTAAGCTACACAGATCTGCCGTTACGTTTTCCAGCAAGTCGTTAATTTCGCTGTCAGACCCGCCGTCCAATGGTAGCTCCACAAAATTGATATGCGATATATTTGTTATCTCCTTAACGAATACCCTGAATTCTATCCATCTCCCTGCTGCGAGATACTCGAAGCTGGCATTATCTCTACGGTTCACTCGAAGCCAGGATGAAGAAACGCCCAGCCGCTGCTCGCTAAGTCCTGAAAGGGTGAACATGCTTTTCAGGCAGAGGCGCATACATACGTTGACCATCTGATAGTGATATGTGTCGAGCTTGATTCTGGAAAGGTCTTCGTCAGGAACATATCTGTTCTCGTTCGGTCCGGCGCTTTGGGTGAAAGCCCCAATGGTGTCGTAATGTGCATCCAGGACCGCGTATCCGATTCGGTCATCGCTGGCGACTCTCTCAAGTATCTCGATACTCTCTTCGATCACAGGCGTCGAAACCGCAGGCATGGCTCGTTGAGCCACCTGATTATCGGTATTTCTATCGTATTGCCGTTTCTGAGTATCGCGTTCCTTCGTATCCACTGTTTTCCGCCTGTGCTCGATCTGTCTGTCGGGGACACTCCTCAGACGCTCAACCGGCTCGGGTTCCGGCTCCGGGGGCTTTGGCAGAGGCTTGAGCTCTACCTTCGGCGGC
This sequence comes from Candidatus Zixiibacteriota bacterium, assembly GCA_030631455.1. Lineage (GTDB taxonomy): Bacteria > Zixibacteria > MSB-5A5 > JAABVY01 > JAHJOQ01 > DAOVLC01. Next base: position 537 of record DAOVLC010000128.1, on the reverse strand, counting down.
GGTGGAATTTCGATTATGAAACTGACAGTTTCGACTTTTGGCTCAGGCTTCTGAACTTGGAATTCCGGGTTGGCCGTTGCTATGTGATCTGCGAACACAATAGCGGCGACGAAGAGCAGAACCGAAAGTCCGATTATGTCGACAGCACGCCTGGTCGCCGATCTAGTAGTGGAATTGCTGTCTGCCGACGGATCGGCTTTCGCCCGAGAACGGGACACAAGTGTCTCATACTCAAGCTCGGCATCATACCTATCGAAAAAAGCCTGCATATCACAACCTCAAGATCACTTGTGCTGTCGATTCAACACCTATCCGACCTTTGTTCTGTAAACCAGATTACAGGGAAAGGTCAGATGGTTACACGCGGCTACCGATATCGCGATCAGCCCGTAGTATGAGTATGCCGAGCTGAAGATATCGAAGCGCACGGAATCGGCTTCTATTTCGAATGTTTCAACAAACTCAGACAGATTCTGCTCAATGAGCCTGTATCCATCAGCATTCGAGAGCATGCGGTTCTCAATGGCAATGTAGAGC
>DAOVLC010000425.1 GCA_030631455.1 Candidatus Zixiibacteriota bacterium | reverse complement strand
GTCTTCTTAGCGACCACGATCATTATTCTCTTCCTCTGCCTCACCTGGACATCTGCGTACGGTTACGGTTTCTCGACGATTGACAAGATCGCCAGCCAGGCTACCGAGCCGTCAGACGGTGATGGAAGCGGCACAGTCGGCAAGAGCAGCATGTACAGCGATGGTGAATACGGGGATAGGTGGCTCTGGGCCGATGATGATCCGATCGCGGATAACACGGACAGCGGTGTTCCGTCGAACACCCCGCCGCAGACTCCCGAACCGGCGACGCTGATGCTGATCGGTATGGGATTGGCTGGAGCTGCGATCTACAGACGACTTGGAAAGTAGCAGGAGCTTCGGCTCTTGTGAAATAGAAGAAGCACTGAACGGAAAACCCGGTCTGCGAGGCCGGGTTTTCTATATTTTGTCGGCCTTTGGTTGAACTCTCCTTGCAGTCCAGTCTCTGTCTCCCCGTCCCGCCGTCCAGCATGCAAGCGCCAGCGCCATCATGAAATCGCAGGCACTGTTGTCACTCCATGTCGCTTCTCGCAGTTCCTGGAGATTAGACCAGAGCTCGTCCGATCCGACCTGCTCGAAGTAAGGATAGGCGATCTCCTCTCTTTCGTGCATCAGCTGGAGATTGGTGAGCAGTTCTATCTTTGCTTTGCCACCCCCCGATCCGAAGTTATATCCTTCCGCTCCGATATCCGCCACCTGGCTCAGCACCACATCGCCGAGACCGGTTGAGTCGACAAGAACCTGACCGCCATATTTCTTGTGCTGTTTTCTGATGGCTGAGAAGACTGAGTTCCAGTCGCGTCCCTGGAATCGCTCGATTGCCACCACCTGATACGGCTTCGAAGTCAGATCGATAGTGACTCCTACCGTATGCGTGACTTTTCTCGCGAGGTCCCAGCCGTGGCAATACCTGTGCCCCTCTTTTGGAATGCACAACCCTGACGACAGAGCAAGCGCCTTCTGAATCAGATCTTCGGAGATGATCTCGTCGCCGGTATCCACAAACTCACCGAGAATATTCTGGCTGACTCTCGATTCCGACAGCGTCCTGATTTTCCTTTCGACATACTCTCTGCTGACATGCGGGTTTTCCAGCGTTGCGCCCTGTTGAACATAGCAGGTCTCCGGCCTCTTCGACAATTCGACCGCGCGCCTGTAGAACCAGTTCTTGCCTTTCGGCGTCGACACCAGGTCGAGCATTCCTTCCCGATCGGCGAGCCTCATCGCGACGACTTCATCGAGAACGTAGTCGGGATGCAGCTCGAACGCCGCCTCATCGAAGCTGAAGAAGTCGTAGTCGTTACCGAGAAGATGCTCGCCGCGGTTCTGAGTAGATCGGGCAGTGAAGACCGCACCGTTGGCGAAATACAACTGGGGATACGGCGTCCATCGGACACAGTTGACCAAAAGCTCCATCAGCGGTCTGCCTTTGATAAGGCGAAGGACGTTGTGAAAGATGATCTTCGCCTGATCCATCGTGATCGACGCGTTAACTACGGTGTAACGACCTGACGAGTCGTACTTGAGTTTTCTTATCCTGAATATACAGCGATGGATAATCTTGGTCGCCTGCACGAGAGACTTCCCCCATCTGTTACCTGTGCAAAGCAGATTCTCCGGCCTAGTCGATTCTGTCAGCCATTTGATCTGCCCCTCGTGCGGCTCTACCTCGAGAAACTCGCGCGCGAACAGAACAGGATCAGTGACCGCCCTGCGCCATCGGTTATGTTTGGAGAATGTGACTATGCGTGCCTAAACCTCATCCCAGACAGCCAAGATCACGTTTGGCGACATCCATCGTAATCAAACCGGCATCAAGTTTCTTGAGTACGTTGTCGACAAGAATCGATTCGGCGCGCCTCTTATCGAGAACGCCGATGCTTATGGCATCCTCGAACTCCCACCGACATTCGACATCGATCCCTTTCAACGCGAACTCGACTTCGGTGATCCACTGCAGGAATCGAATAGCCGCGCTCTGTATCGTCCTCAACTGTCGTTGCAGCAACTCGAAATTGAACTCCGCCCAGGTCTGAGTGGAACCGTATGAATAGCCAAGCATGAAGGGCGCAAGATGCGTCCCGGCGCAGATGTCCTCGATGACCGCCTTGTGATTGATGTACCATGACGAAGACGCTGATATTTTCGAGGCCGGGCCGATGTATTCGATCTCGACGTCGTCCCACGTAATCGGATTGTCTTCAGGCTCGATGTCTCTCATCATGCCTACGGTCTCATCGAAATACTCATTCGCCCGCGATACGTACGCTTCATGATCTTCGCCCGGCAGTCGTTCCGGCGGCTTGACCTTCACATGAATCCGATGATACCCGGCGTTGTGCATGCTCTTGTGCATGTCCGTCACGAGCGCCTGCTCGACCCTCGCCGCAAACGGCACCGCAGACAGCAGCGATTTTCCCCACGGCTCAACCGAGTTCGCATCGAGTCCATAGAAATACGTCGATGGCTGAAGCAGATCGATCTTCTTCTCCTCGACCTGCTGAAACATCTCCC